>JBDHGR010000072.1:0-12516 GCA_039589815.1 Gemmatimonadota bacterium
GGGAACGGCTGGACAACATCCGGGAGATCCTCCCGGAGACGGCCAGCCGGCCCAGGATCCTCCGGGTGGACCCGGAATCCGAGCCCATCATGGTCATCTCCGTGGCCGGCGGGGCGGACCTCTGGGCCACCAAGGAGGCGGCGGAGTCGGTCTTCCGCCGACGGTTGGAGCAGCTGGACGGGGTGGCAGAAGCCGCCGTCACAGGCGGGCTGGACCGGGAGATCCAGGTGGAGGTGGAGCCCCGCCTCATGGACTCCTACGGGCTGGCTTTTCCGGAAGTAGCCCAAGCCCTGGCCCGGGCGAACATCAGCGCTCCAGGAGGCACCATTCTCCGGGGCCGTTACCGGTATCCCCTCCGCACCTTGGGCGAGTTCCAGACGGTTGAGGAGATCGGAGAAGTGGTGGTGGGCCGCCAACGAGCCCAGGGCTCGAGCCCTGGCGAGGAAGGGGCCTACCGCCTCATCCGGCTCCAGGACATCGGCCGGGTCGTGGACGGGTTTGCTGAGAGGGAATCCGTTGCCCGATACAATGGCGAAGAATCGGTGGGCGTCCTGGTCTTCAAGGAATCAGGGGCCAACACAGTCCAGGTGGCCGAGGACGTCCAGAGGACTCTGGTGCAACTGGCGGAGGAATACCCTGACTTCCAGTTGGACGTGGCATCAAGCCAGGCGGGCTTCATCGACGATTCCATCTCCAACGTGGTCCAGGCCCTGGTCTTCGGGGGGATCCTGGCCTTTCTGGTCCTCTTCCTCTTCCTCAGGGACCCCCGCTATCCCGTTGCCATCGCCTTGGCCATCCCCATTTCCGTGGTGGGGACCTTCGCCCTCATGGAGGCTGCTGGAATCTCCCTGAACATCATGAGCCTGGGAGGCCTCGCGCTTGGCGTCGGGATGTTGGTAGACAACTCCATTGTGGTCCTGGAGAATATCTTCCGACATCGGAAGGAGGGGGGCAAGGACACCCTTGGGTCGGCGGCGGTGGGCGCCGAAGAGGTTCAGCGGGCCATTACCGCCTCCACCCTCACCACAATCAGCGTCTTTGGGCCCATCGTCTATGTAGAGGGGGTGGCGGGGGAGCTCTTCGGGTCCCTTTCCCTGGCCGTGGCATTCTCCCTCATCGCCTCCCTGATCGTGGCGTTGACCCTGCTTCCGGCTCTGGCTGCAAGGTGGGGAAGGGCGGAGGTCGAACCCGTTGAAGCCCCTCCCAGAAAGCAGAGCTGGGGGGAAGGAAGCTACTTCGGGACGGCACTAAAAACCCTTCGCTGGCTGGCACTCTCACCCTTTATCCTGTTGGGGGCACTCTGGAGCACGGTGAGGCAGCTCGTGGCATTCTGGGGCCAGATGGCAGGAGGGCTCTTATCCACAATGTTTGGCCCTTCCCTCAACGCTTTCGACCGTTGGTTCGAGAGGTTCGCTGCCCGGTACCACCAAGCCCTTGAATGGTCCTTGGACAACCGGGGTTCGGTGGTGGCCATGGCTGGGGCAACGCTCTTGGGGTCGGTGCTAATGGGGATGGCCCTGGACCGGGACCTTCTGCCAGACGTGGATCAAGGGTCTTTCGAAGTCCGTATGGAGTTGGAAGAAGGGACGTCACTTCCCGCCACCTTGGAGATGGCCGATCAGGTGGAGGCCACACTGCTGGCCGATCCCGGTGTGGAGGCCGTGTTCTCCCGAATCGGAAAAGACGTCCGATCGTACGCCGAGAGCGAGGAAAGCTCCGGGGTCAACACGGCCCTTTTCCAGGTCCGCCTCAAACCCCGCGTGGCTACGGACGACGTGCTGGAGAGGGTGAGGGGGATGGAGGATCGATTCGACCAGGGGGCCCTCACGTTCGAGGTGGGGCAGGCTACGGCTCTGGGGCAGATCCTGGGCGGGGTGGATGCCGACATCGCTGTCCGCGTCAGGGGCGAGGATCTGGACCGGACCTTCCCCAGGGCGGAACTGGTCCGGGACCGGTTGGCGGACGTGGAGGAGATTGGAAACGTCCGGGTGGGCACCGAGCGCGGGCAGCCTGAGATCCAAGTCGAGATCCTGAGCGAGGTGGCGGCCCGGTACGGCATCGATCCCCGAACCATCGCCGAGTCCCTGGAATCCGCCATGCGGGGGGACCGAGCCACCGAATTCGTGGATTTTGATCGGAAGATCGGGATCATCGTGCGCCTCCCCGACGAGCTGCGTTATGCCCGGGAAACCCTCGAAGACCTGAGAATCCAGGGTGTGCCCCTCCGTGAGTTGGTAACGATTACTGAAGCCGTAGCCCCCGCTGAGATCCGGCGGGAGGACCAGGGCCGCGTCGTGGTGGTCTATGCCGATGTGGTGTCGGGAGGGCTGGACGGAGCACTGGCCGGCGTGCAGGACGTTCTCCGGGAAATCCCGCCCGACCGGGAGATTCGGATGGAGGTGGGTGGCGAAAATGAGGAGATGAGGCGCTCCTTCCGTGACCTGGCCTTCGCCTTCGGCCTGGCCCTGCTCTTGGTCTATATGATTTTGGCGGCCCAGTTCGAGTCCTTCATCCACCCCTTCACCATCCTCATTGCTGTACCCCTGGCGGTGGTGGGGGCAGTCCTGGGCCTCCTGGTTACGGGGCAGGGCCTCAACACCATGAGCCTCATCGGCGCAGTGATTCTGGTTGGGATCGTGGTGAACGACTCCATTGTAAAGGTGGATTTCATCAACCAGGCCCGCCGCCAGGGCATGGTCCTCCGGGACGCCATCATGGAGGCAGGACGGGTGCGCCTGAGGCCCATCATCATGACCACTGTGACCACCGTCTTGGGCCTGACCCCGATGGCCTTGGGTCTTGGCCGCGGCGCCGACCTCAGGGCTCCGTTGGCCATTGCCGTAATCGGAGGCCTCATCGTCGCCACGCTCCTCACGCTCATCGTGGTGCCGGTGGTCTACTCGCTGGTAGAGGGCTTGAGGGGGAGTGTAGCGGGCGTGGCCGCAGGCTCCGCTTCGGCAGGGGGTGACTGATGATCGGTTTCTCCATCAAGCGCCCCGTGGCAGTGGCCATGACTTATCTGGCCGTGGCCCTCCTTGGGGTAGCCGCATGGAGGAACATCCCCATCGAGCTGCTTCCTGACACGCAGCTTCCCCGGCTCACCGTCAGGGGCTCCTGGCCCGGAGCGTCACCCGAGACCATCGAAGCGTTCCTCACCTCACCCATCGAGGCCACGATCCAGCAGGTCCGAGGGGTTGAGAAGGTCACATCCGAGTCGTACGAACAACAGGGCTCCGGGGTCTCGAACATTCAGGTGGAGTTCGCACGAGACACCGACATGGACTTCGCTCGCCTGGACCTGAGCGAACGCCTGGCCACGCTCGAGGAGGAGCTCCCTCCCGGAGTCCGCGCTGTGAGCGTGGAGCCCTACGTCCCTCCGGAGTTTTCAGCCCAGGCTGGCCGTTCCTTCCTGCGCTATACCCTCACGGGACCCTACACCCTGGAAGCTCTCCGGACCTTCCTTGATGACCAGGTGGCGCCGGAGTTGGGTCAGTTGGATGGAGTGGCGGTTGTAAGGGTGTATGGAGGTAGGGATCGCCTGGTCGAAATCGAGATGGATGAAGACCGGGTCACGGCCTTGGGGCTTTCCCCATCACTGGTCTTCATGCGTATCAGCGATCTGGACCTGGTCCGGGAGGCTGGAGCCATCCGGACGTCGGACCAGGAGTACTCCGTTACCGTTCGGAACCGTCCCACGTCGGTGAATGATATCCGTGAGGCCATCGTCACTTCCGCCGGAGGCCGCCTCATTCGGGTGGAGGACGTGGCGGTGGTCCGGGACACGTACGAGGAAGCCTTCAGCTACTACCGCATCGACGGATCTCCTGCTGTGGCCTTCGTCGTCATGAAGGAGGTCGGGGCCAACACCGTTCGTGCGGCGGATCTGGTGAAGGCCAGGATGGACGAACTGGAGACCCGGCTTCCCATGGGTACCCAGGTGATCCTGGACCAGGACGAAAGCGAAGACATCAAGAAGCAGCTCACGGACCTTCGCTACCGGGCCATGGTGTCGGCCTTCGTCATTTTCACGGTCCTTCTGGTCTTCCTGGGCACGTTCCGTTCGGCGGGCGTTGTCTTCGCCACCATCGCCTTCTCCGTCCTCATCGCCCTTAACCTGATCTACTTCGGGGGCCTCTCCCTGAACCTCCTCACCCTCATGGGATTGGCCATGGGCTTCGGCCTCATCGTGGACAACTCCATCGTGGTGTTGGAGAACATCTACCGACGCTGGCAGGGGGGAGAACCGCCCCTGAAGGCCGCCGAGAAGGGTACCCAGCAGGTGGTCTTGCCAATCATGGCGGCCACGGCCACCACCCTCATCGTGTTCGTGCCCTTCGTCTACCTTCAGGGGGAGCTGAGAATCTTCTACGTACCCCTGGCCATCGTTGTGGGACTTACCCTGTTGGCTTCCCTCTTCGTGGCATTCACCTTCATTCCGGCCCTGGCGGGCCGGATTCTGGGGGTGAAGGGTGGGTTTTCCGCGGCCTGGGGCAACGGTACGGAGGTTGGGGGCGAGGATGGGTATGGGGGCCCCGATGGCGGAGCGACTAAGGCCGGGCCCAAAGCCACTCGCCGCCCACCCTTCTACGTTCGGGTCTATCGATCTCTCATCGGGTTCACTCTCAGCTATCCCTGGGCTGCGGTCCTGGTGGCCGTGGTCTGCCTGGGAGGGTCCTACTACCTGTTCAATCGGTACGTGACCCGGGGCGTGATCTGGGGTGGGGGCTGGGGCCAACAGACCTTCGTGGACATCCGAATCACCCTTCCCCGCGGCTCCGACCTCGAGCGGACCGATGAGCTGGCCATCTTCTTCGAAGAGCGTCTCGCCGCCCTGCCCGAAGTGGACCGCTTCACCACCCAGGTTACCGGAACGTTTGCCAACATTCGTGTGACCTTCCCCGAGGAGCTGGAGGCCACGTCGGTCCCACCGGCCATCAAAGAACAGATGGTGGCTTACTCTCTGGGCTTTTCCGGGGCCGAAGTCCGGGTATACGGGTTCGGACCCTCCTTCTACGGCGGGGGGGGATCCCCGCCGAATTACTCCATCAAGATTCTGGGCTACAACTACGAGATGGTCCGGGATATTGCCGAGGACCTGGGCAAGCGCCTCACCCGTATCTCTCGGATCCAGGATGTGGATACCAATGCCTCGGGGTCCTACTTCGACCGGGATCGGGCCACGGAGTATGTGGTGGAGATCGACCGGGCGGCCCTGGCCCGGTACGACATGACGATTCAGGACTTCGTAGGCCGAATGAATGCCGTTATCCGGGGGCAGACGGGCCAGTCCTTCCTGAAGCTTGGAGGCGAGGAAGTCCGCTTCGACGTGAAGCTGGAAGGCTTCACCACGGTGGATCTACGGGAGCTCCAGGAGACCATTATCACCGGGGCCGCCGGGACGGGGATTCGGATCGGGGACGTGGTCTCCGTCTACCCGGAAGAAATCCTTGCGAGAATCAGGCGGGAGAATCAGCAGTACGAGCGTACGGTGGCGTACGAGTTCCGGGGGCCCACAAAGCTTGGCGATCTGGTTCGGGACGCCGTCGTGGGCGCCACGGTCCTACCACCGGGGTACACCGTCGAAGAGGAAGACCGCTGGCGGTGGTCGGAGGAAGAACGGGAGCAGATCTACTTCGTCCTGGCCATCTCCATCCTTCTCATCTTCATGGTGACGGCGGCGCTCTTCGAGTCCTTGGTCCAACCCCTCTGTGTGCTCCTGACGGTGCCTATGGCCCTCATCGGCGTGTTCCTCATGTTCTTCTACGTCAACGCCACCTTCACTCGTGAGGCGTACATTGGCGTGATCATGATGGGTGGGATCGTGGTGAACAACGCGATCCTCCTCGTGGACCACATTAACCAGACAAGGAGGGAAGCGGGCATTTCCCTAAGGGAATCCATCTTGAAGGGAACCCTGGAGCGGGTGCGCCCCATCCTCATGACCACCACGACCACGGTCCTGGGCCTGCTGCCCCTGGTTCTGTTCAGCCAGGGGGCGGATGCGAGGATCTGGAACGCACTGGCCTACGCACTCATGGGGGGATTGCTCTCCTCTACCCTCTTCGTTCTCACCACTACCCCGGCCCTCTACTACCTCTTCGAAGGGGGTTGGCGAAGGTTGTAGGCGTCCGCCGTCGGGCGCCGGTTCCCAGTGGCTGGTAAAGGTCGTAGCAGTCCGCTCTCGGCTGCTGTTCCCCGGTGGCGGCTGAAGGTTCGGTCTCCCCCCTCCAAAACGGCCCGGCATTTCGTACCTTGTTAGGAGCTTCTCCCCGACTCGGGGCGAGGCTCTTGGCTCTTCGGCGACGGAAGGGAAGGGATCATGAGCGGGGACACTCGCGACGGGACCCGGAAGGAAGGAAAAGACTTCATCCGGGCCATCGTGGCGAACCACAGGGAAGAAGGAACCTACGGAGGGAGGGTGGAAACCCGATTTCCTCCGGAGCCCAATGGCTATCTCCACATCGGCCATGCCCGGCCCATCGTTCTGAACTTCGGCCTCGCTCAGGAAAATGGTGGCGTCTGTCACCTCAGGTTCGATGACACCAACCCCCTCACCGAGGACATGAGATTCGTCCGGGCCATCCAGGAAGACATCCGCTGGCTTGGGTACGACTGGGGCGAGCACCTCTATTTCGCCTCGGACTATTTCGATCGACTCTACGAGTTCGCCCTTGTCCTCATCCGGAAGGGCAAGGCGTACGTCGATTCCCTCACCGAAGAAGAAATCCGGGAGTACCGGGGAACGGTGACCGAGCCCGGGCGGGACAGCCCGCACCGTGAACGGTCGGTGGAAGAGAACATGGATCTCTTCACCCGGATGAGGGAGGGGGAATTCGGGGACGGATCACATGTCCTGAGGGCCAAAATCGACATGGCCCACAACAACATGATTATGAGGGATCCGGTTCTATACCGGATTCGCCATGCATCCCATTACCGAAAAGGGGATGAGTGGTGCATCTATCCATTATATGACTTTACCCACTGTCTATCGGATGCCGTCGAGGACATTACCCATTCCCTCTGTTCCATGGAGTTCGAGAACAATCGGGAGATCTACGACTGGCTTCTGGACGAGGTAGGCTTTGAGGAACCCAGGACCCACCAGTACGAATTCGGCCGTACGAACCTGGAATTCACCATCGTGAGCAAGCGGAAGCTCATGAGGTTGGTGAACGAGGGATATGTCGAGGGCTGGGACGATCCTCGCATGCCCACGATCGCCGGGATGCGGAAGAGGGGGATTCCGCCCGAGGCAATTGTCCGGTTTACGGAATCGGTTGGAGTGGCCAAGGCCACCAACCGAGTGGACCTGGCAAAGTTCGAGTACACGGTCCGTGACGAATTGAACAAGACGGTCCCCAGGGTGATGGGCGTCCTTCGCCCTCTGAAGGTCGTCATCACCAACTACCCCGACGGGGAGGGGGAGGCGCTGGAGGCTCCCTCTTATCCCCACGACGTGCCTCTGGAAGGGTCCCGCAAGGTGCCCTTTGGTCGGGATCTTTACATCGAGGCCGAAGACTTCGAAGAAGATCCACCGAAGGGCTTCTTCCGCCTGGCTCCCGGGAGGGAGGTACGTCTCCGTCACGCCTATTTCATGCGCTGCGACGAGGTAGTGAAGGACCCGGGAACCGGGGAGGTAATGGAGCTCCGGTGCAGCTATGACCCTGCTACAAAGGGCGGCGACGCCCCCGATGGCCGGAAGGTGAAGGGCACGATCCACTGGGTCTCGGCCGATCACTCACTACCGGTGGAGGTGCGCCTCTATGACCGCCTTTTCACGGTGTCGGATCCGGAGGCCGAGGATGGGACGGACTTCATCGAACACCTGAATCCGGAATCGAAGGTGGTTCTGAAAGGTGCCTTCGTGGAGCCAAGTGTGGCGGAAGATCCGCCCGGGACCCGGTACCAGTTCGAACGCCAAGGGTACTTCATGACGGACGAGGCGGAGTCGAAGCCGGGTGCCTTGGTGTTCAACCGCATCGTCACCCTGAGGGATACCTGGGGGAAGCGGGTGGAAGCAGCCGAGGCTCCCGCCTTGGGCTCGGGTGGAGTACCCGGGATCCAAGGCGCCGATACTGGCCGGGAATCCCGTGACCGGGCTCGGGCGGAGGATCCGGCCTTGGCGGCCCAGTTCGCCCGATTCCAGCAGGAACTGGGGTTACCTGAGGGACAGGCCGACATCCTCTCGGGAGCATCGGACGTGGGAAGATTCTTCCAGGAGGCCTCCGAGGGCTCTTCCCATCCTCGGTCGGTCGCCAACTGGATCGTGAACGAGCTGCTCCGGGAGTTGAAGGATCGGTCCCTCTCTGACCTGCCCCTCACACCGGGGCACTTGGCTTCGTTGGTGGCCCTGCGAGAGGAAGGGGTCATCTCCCCGCCAGTGGCAAAGGAGATCTTCGCTGAGATGGTGGCGAAAGGTGCGGATCCCAGGGTCCTTGTGAGAGATAGAGGGCTTGAGAAAATAGATGATCTAGATACACTTAACCAATTAGTAGTAAAGGTTTTAGAAGAGAACCCGGAAAAGGCTCAAGAATACCGCGACGGTAAGAAGGGTCTCATGGGGTTCTTCATGGGCCAGATCATGAAAGAGACAGGAGGCAAGGCTGACCCAAAGGTGGTTCAGGGGTTGATCCGTAAGGAGCTTGGTGTTTGATGACCCTACGCGTGCGTTTTGCCCCGTCACCCACGGGCTATCTCCATGTCGGAGGTGCCCGTACCGCCCTCTTCAACTGGCTTTTGGCCAGGAAAGAAGGGGGTGTTCTGGTCCTCCGCATCGAAGACACCGATCGAGAGAGGTCCGGTGAAGAGCATACTCGGGCCATCCTTCATGGTTTGGAGTGGCTCGGAGTAACCTGGGATGAGGGCCCGTTCTTCCAGAGCGAGGGGTTGGAGCGCCACAAGGACGCCGCCACAACCCTTCTGGAATCAGGCCAGGCTTATCGGGATTTCTCCACCCGTGATGAGGCCTCGCAGGATCGGGAAGAGGAGGTCCGGACAGGGAAGCGGACCCGACGGGCCCGGGAACGGTCGGACCAGATGTCAGAGACCGAGGTTGCTTCCCGAATCGAGGCTGGCGACACATTTGCGGTCCGATTCCGGGTACCGGAAGGACAGACGGTTTGGAACGATTTGGTACATGGGGAAAGCCGGTTCCAGAATGAGGAAATCGATGACCTGGTGATCCTCCGGAGCGATGGGACGCCAACCTACAACCTGGCCGTGGTGTCCGACGATGCGGAGATGGGCATCACCCTGGTGTTACGTGGCGACGACCACATTTCCAATACTCCCAAGCAGGTCCTCCTTCACCAGGCCCTGGGGAATCCCGTGCCTACTTTTGCGCACGTGCCCCTTATTCTGGGCCCAGACGGAAAGCGCCTCTCCAAGCGCCACGGTGCCACTGCGGTGGGGGATTATGAGAGGGATGGCATTCTTCCAGAGGCCATGTTCAACTTTTTGGCCCTCCTTGGTTGGTCCCCCGGCGATGACCGGGAGGTCTTGAGTCGAGAAGAGTTGGTGGAAGTGTTCTCGATGGAGCGCATCCTCAAGAAAAGTTCGGTCTTCGACTTCAAGAAACTCGAGTGGATGAACGGGCAACACCTCGCTGCCACACCGACGAAAACCCTGGTGGAACCCGTCAAATGGCGACTCACGGAAAAGGGCCTCCTTCCCCAACTGCCTACCGAGGGCGATTGGTCCCTGATCGACCTGCCCTTCCTGGTGGATCTGTTGAAAGTTCGGGCCAGGACGGTCGAAGACCTCTTGAGCCAGGCGGAGCCCTACTTCCTCGACGAGCTGACCTACGATCCCAAGGCCGTGAAGAAGCAGTGGGGAAAGGACCCCGAGGGCACGGCCGAACGCCTGGAGCGTCTTAGGCAGAGTTTGAGGGAAACAAAGTGGGATCAGGAGTCCCTGGAAGAGGTGGCCCGAGGTTTGGCGGAAGAGATGGAGATCGGGGCAGGGAAGCTCTTTCAACCTCTGAGATTGGCGCTCACGGGATCGTCTGCGAGCCCGGGGATCTTCGACGTTCTGGTCCTTTTGGGAAAGAACCGGTCCCTGGACCGCATCAACCGTGCCGTAAACATATTGCGGTCGGGGAAACTTCCCACCGAGTAAACAAAAGGCGGGAAGAACAAAAGTCTTTCTTGACACCGGCGAATAAGGCACATTAGGATAGCGATCCGACCTTCAATAGATCGTGTTTCGTGGCCCTTTTTTTGTGGGCGAGACATTCAGGCACTTGGAGATCTGGATGCTCCCGAATCTGACGGAAATCGAAGAAAAAATCCTGGACTACATGGTGTCCTACCTCAGGTCGAACACCTACCAGCCTTCCATCCGTGAGATCGGAGAGCAATTCGGGATCAAGAGCACCAAAACGGTTTCCGAACACCTCCAGGCTCTGGCGGACAAGGGGTTCCTGGAAAGGGATCCCTCCCGTTCCAGGGGTGTGAAGATTTTGGGCATGGACCTGGATGCGCCAGGTGTGCCTGTACCCTGTTTTTCACGACTCCCCGAGGACGGAAAAGGGCCGAGGGCTGATCGGGCCGATAGTTTCCTCACGCTGGACCGCAGGTGGGCCGGTGAAAAAGGCGCATTCTTCGTGCAGGCCAGGGCAGAGGAGCTGGCCCAGTTAGGATGTATCGAGGGTGACTACATCCTGATGGAGCCGGCCAGTTTGGTTGACTTGGCCGACGGCGCCATCGTGGCGGCGAAGGTGAACGGACCAGCCGGGTATTACCGCTTTTCCCGGACCGAAAAGTCCGTACAGATGCATCCTATCGCGGGTAAGGAGAGGGCCACCATTGTGGACGACTCCACCGTCCTGGTCCTCCTGGGCAGAATCACCGGCATGTATCGGCGCATGGATCACCTCCCGGCCGCCGTCACCGCCATCGCCCACTGATCTGCGTGCAGGCCCCGGGAACCCCTCCCGGTCTTTCTTCTCCAGACGATCACGGTCCCGGTGCGTCCGGCATCTCCGATGCGGCCGACGGCACTGCTGCGACCAACGGTCCCGGTGCGTCCGGCATCTCCGATGCGGCCGATGCAACGGGTGGGCCAGATCTTCTCTGGATGGCTCGAGCCCTGGAGCAGGCCCGCCTGGCAGAGATGCGGGGTGAGGTGCCCGTCGGCGCGGTGCTGGTGAAGGACCGGGTTCTGGTGGCCGAAGGGCACAATCTCACCGTCACAACCTCCGACCCCACCGCCCACGCCGAGGTGGTGGCCATACGTAGGGCGGCCGCCCGCCAGGGGGATTGGCGCCTGGAGGACACCACTCTGTACTGCACTCTGGAGCCTTGCACCCACTGTTGCGGTGCCATAGTCCTGGCCCGCCTCCCCAGGGTTGTGTATGGTGCCAAGGACCCGAAGGCGGGCATGGCTGAGAGCCTCGGCAACCTTCTCCAAGATTCCCGCTTGAATCACAGAGCTGAAGTGTCTGGAGGCGTTTCAGCTGAAACGTCCTCCGCGCTCCTGCAAGCGTTCTTCAGGGCACGAAGATGATCCGACGCACCGTCGCCGAGCGAAGTCTATCCCAACCAATCCCCCGACCTCGTCTCCCCGGCCCGGCCCTCACCATCGCCTTCACCATCGCCCTAACCACAGCCCTCTCAGCCTGCACAGTGGTGGATCCAGCGGCGCCTGTAACCGCGGTGCCGGTACCTGGGCCGCCCGTCCCGGATTCCGCCGCAACAGCCGGACGGCCAGGGAGGGATACCGACCCACGGGTCCAACCAACCAGACGCCCGGCCGGCACCGCGACCGGGAGAGCCACCGGGGATCCGACCCGGAGGACGGCTTGGAAGACATCAGGCGGAGCGGTGGCAGGCTACCAAGCCCGCCCGATCCCTGACCAGATAAGGGCTCTCTGGGTCGTGCGAACCACCCTGACCCACCCCGACTCCATCCGGATCCTGGTGGAGCGGGCCGCCGATGCCGGTTTCAACACCCTGGTGGTCCAGGTTCGCGGCCGGGGCGACGCCTACTACGAGAGCCGTTGGGAGCCAAAGCCAGCCTCGGTCCTGGAACAGGACGCTTCCTTCGATCCCCTGGCGCTCGTGATTCGGGAAGCCCATCTGAGAGGGATCGGCGTCCACGCATGGGTGAACGCCCATCTGGTGGGTGCAATCGCCTCACTTCCAACCGACCCGACGCACCTCATCAGCGCCAGACCCGATCTGCTGGCCGTACCCCGCGAGCTGTCCCGGGAACTCTATGACATGGACCCATGGGTACCCCGCTTTGCCGAGACCCTCCTGCGGCACGCCCAGCAGAACACATCACGGATCGAAGGTTTGTATACGGCTCCCTCCCACCCCGAGGTGAAGGAACACCTCTACTCCGTCTGGATGGATCTGGTGGAGTCCTACGAGCTGGACGGCCTTCACTTCGACTACATCCGCTACCCCAGTGAGGACTTCGATTATTCAAGGGGGGCTCTGGACGGATTCAGGGAGTGGGTAACGCCCCGGGTCTCACCTGCCCGCAGGACAGGCTTGGACCGTGCCCTGC
>JBDHGR010000073.1:0-12501 GCA_039589815.1 Gemmatimonadota bacterium
CGGTGGTCACGCCCACATCGCCCGCTGTACCGGGATCGATGTCGACTCGGGAGATCCTGGCATTGGAAGCCTCATCCATGACAAAATGGGATGCCCCGAGTTGGGTCCAGGTAGCCCCGCCGTCTTCGGAGCGAAGGACCCCACATCCGTAATAGCTGTCTCCCGAGAAGTGCTGTTCGCCGGTGCCCGCGTAGATGATCTCAGGGTTCACGGGATCGATGGCGATGGATCCCATGGCCAGGGAACACTGATCGTCGGTCCTGGGGACCCAGTTGGCGCCCCCGTCCGTGGTCTTCCAGACCCCTCCCTGGGCACCTCCGATGTAGATGATATCCGATTCGGTGGGGTGCACTGCGATGGCAGTGAGACGCCCGGTGGAGATACCGGAAGACGGAATGCGCTGGGGGCCGAAGGGGATCCAGGTCGTCCCCTGGATGGGAGGTGGGGCCCCAAAAAGGCCCGGCTGGGTGGCTATCAACCCACCGCGGGCTCTCTGGAGCGCCCCCGCGGGAATATCCGAAAAAGGATAGGCCCTTTGCTGGTAGAAGTACTCCCACCGCTGTTGGGGGGTGTCGGGGACGTCAACCACCTGGGCCCATGAGGGGACCGGCAAGAGAAGCAGAAGTGTGGCTCCTCCGATCCATGTCCGATACCGGCGCTGCGCCCGGCGGTCCACCATCACCCCCCCCGAGTGAGGGTGAAGATGACCGGCTCGCTGGTCCCAATCGGTGTAGTCACTGTTACTGCATACTCTCCAGGAGTGAGGACCATTGGGGGAGCCTCACCGGTGCTTGGGGCTTCTTTGGGCACCCAGAACTTGATCCGTGTGCCATTGTCCGAAGAGGGCAAACCCTCAGAAAGGATACCCCAAAAACTCACAATATTGCCTGTCTCCGCGAAGCCATGCCCCTGGATGGTTACCTCGATGGGGTAGGCGTCTCCGGCTTGGCCGGAGGAGGGGGAGAGGCGTGCGATGGATGGACCGGCTCCCAGATCAGCGCCGGGCATGGGGTGTTGGGTTCCGGCGCAACCCAGGGTGCAGGCGAGGATCAGGCCGAGAAAAGGCCGGTTGATGCTGATCACATCCATCCCATTCCAAGGGGAAACAGGTGAAGGCCGGATGCTAAAAGATAGACCGGCCCCCGGGGCACGGCTACCGGGAAGGGGAAGCTGGAAGCCACCAGCCAACAGTGACTTCCATCATAGAGTGGGGGGGGACTCGGACCCATCCGGTTCGGGTCCTGTCGTCGACCTGCTCCAGACGATCTCGGGCTGGTTCTGAAAAACGATGGTGCCATCGGCCGAACGGAAGACCAAGGGCAGCATCAGGTCTCCGCCCTCCTCTCCCGTGTGGTCAATCTCATAAAAGGTGGTCCCGTTTTCCCGTTTGGCTCGGACGGAGAGAATCAGGTAGATGTCGAACGTCTCTCCACCGGTGTGGAAGATGAGGCTCTCCTCCAGAATCTCAAAGCTCCGGTCCGCGTAGGCGGGCGCGTCGCACACCCATTCCCCCCGGATCTCCTCCGGCGTCGTACGCCCCAGCTCCGACCAGGGGGATGTGCACCCCATGGCGGCCAGGGTGGGAAAAGCGATGAGGAGTATGGTTCTCACGACGCCCCGTCTCTTTCCTGTTCCCCCACGGACCTCGGAAGCTGGATCGGGAGCTCCCCGGCATCCAGGAGGCCGAGAAGGGCACTGACGACCTCTTGGTCAAGGGTCCGACCTGCCTCTTCACGCAATTTGGCTGTCGTCTTTTCGAGGCTGAAACCGGAGCGGTAGGGCCTGCCGGAGCTCAGGGCGTCGAAGTGATCGGCCACGGCCATGATCCGTGCGAATAGAGGAATCTGATCTCCTTCCAAACCCATGGGGTATCCGGATCCATCATAGTGTTCATGGTGGTGTAAAACCATGGGGAGAATCTCTTCCATCGCCGCGATGGGTTCCAAGATCCGCACTCCCTCCTCGGGGTGCGACTGGACTACCTGTCTCTCCTCCGGCGTGAGGGTCCCCTCCTTGTCCAGAATGAAACTGGGTACCGCAATCTTTCCGATATCATGCACCAGCCCTCCACGCTGAAGGGCGGTGAGATCCGTTTCATCGAGCCCCATGGCCCGTCCGATCGAAAGCGAGAAGGTCGCAACCCGTTCAGAATGGCCTGACGTCCACGGTGATTTCGCGTCGATAGCACGGGCGAGAGCGGTGAGGGCTCCCCAACTCATCCTCTCCAGTTCCTCCAGGAGCCAGGCATTGGCCAAGGCGACGCTTAGCTGTTTTGCCAGCTGCTGGGTTCGGCTGAGGTCATCCTCCGAAAAACTCGACTCCTCCTTCCGCCCCACGGCCAGGAATCCACCGAGCCCTTCCTGGAATTTGAGGGGAACAATGACCGCAGTGGTTACGTCAGCTGCGGCAGCACGTCCGCCGAAATACTGTGACGCCAGCTCGGGGTCCATCAGGCTGATGGCCTCTTCCGCGCCGGATAGGAGTGCCAGGTCTTCGGGCGAGAGAAGCACTCTCATCTCAGACCCCACGGCCCCGGTTTTCGCCGTGGAAACCCTGAGGGTCCCCTCTCCGGAGCCCAACCATGCCAACCGGCAGACAGCTGCCTGGTCGAAGGAAAGCAGGTCCTCGGCACGGAGGAGGCACGTTTCAATGATCAGATCGGAATCCAACTCCGACAAAACGGCTCGATCAATCTCCCCAATGGTCTCCAGGACGTTGAATTGGGACTCCAGGCGTGTTGCCATGGAGTTGAAAGAATCGGCCAAGTCCTCGAACTCATCCCTGCTCGACACGGAGACTCTTTCCCGAAAATCCCCTTCGGCGAGACGCTGGGTCCCCTTCTTCAACTCCCCCAGAGGCCCCAGGCTCTTCCTGATCTGGAGGTTCGATAGAAGAGCCACCGCGAGAAGACCAACGAACACCACACCTAAAAACCCGGAACGAAAGGTCGTCATGGTCGAAAGGGCATCTGAGCGGGATTCGCTCACCGATACGGTCAGACCCGGAAGAAATAATTGTGGCTTCAGGAATATATCCCGAGTCGCCGCGATATAGTCTTCTCCCGCATCATCCGTCCAGTCGAGAAAACTGTGGATTGGATCGGTAGGATCTCGCGGGGTCGACGCTGGTTGGTCTCTCAGCGTTCTGAGGAACGCTTCTTCATTGGAGAGAGTGCAGAAAAGAGGCTCTTGACTCTGTTCGAGGACACAGAAACCCGCTGTCGACGGAAGCGTCGAATACCCGCTTGCGCTGCTCAAGAGATAATTGAGCTCGAGTTGGATCCAGAGATACGAAGGTGAGCCGCCGGGGCCCCTCAACTCCAAGGCCATGAGAATCTCGGGAGACGCCTCTGTTGTGTGCCGAACCCGCACCAGGGAAAGCCCCGCGCTCAGGTGGGCCCGTTCTTCCTGGGTGAGTGGTGGGGGCGGGGGCATCTCGCCAAAAAGGGCACGTGGCTCCTGGTCGGGAAGCACCAAAAGGGCATCAGTGAATCCCTCCGGTCCCTCTGGGGCCGGGCCACCGGGAAGACCAGGCTCACCCCAACCCTGCTCCTGAACCAGGGGGACCAGGGCCAACCGGGCCGTGCTCTCCAGGAACTGAAACCTCTCGGCCAGAGCGACACCCGCGTTCTTGACCATGTCGCCCAGCCGGTCCCGGCTCTCGCCAAGGAGCTGATTCCTTACCGAATAGTAGGAGATGAGTGAGAGGGCGGAGACGGGAAGAACGGCACAAAGGACAAAAAGAAGGAGAACCCTGCGGGCAACCCGGGTCCGGAGAGTCCCGAAAGGAATTCTCATGGCAGGCCCCGGTTAATAGCTGGAGGCCACACCGACAAACCCTCCATCATTGGCTCGTATGATGTCATCGTGACTGGGGCTTGCGGTTAAAGGCATGTCGGTAGCCCCATCCGGCCCCATGGAATAGAGATCGAAGTCCGACGTTGATGGGGACCAGAAACCGGTCCTTCCGCATCGCTCCTTTATCTCCAGTACCTCCTTTGATTCTGAGGTACACAATTGGATTCCCCCAGGGATCTTCCTTTCCGCCCCAGCCAACCTCCGAAAGTGAATTTGGAAACTCGCCATTCGCCAGCTCGTACTCCACGACATCCCAACCGATCGCATCGACATCGCCGATTGCCCTCGCTATTTGGGCTTTTTCCCTTACCCGATTGAACTGGGGCAAGGCCATGGCACTCAGGATTCCGATGATGAGTACCACCATCACCATCTCGAGAAGTGTAAAGCCGGAGATGGCCGGCGAACGGCCTTGGAAGGAGGGTATGTCCGGCAAGATACCTGAGGGTCCTTCTACTATGGGCGCCCAACGCCATGGGGGTTAAACCTAGAGAAAAGAGGCCTCGGACTCCCCCCCTGGGAGGAACGCGCCTCCATCCAAAACATAAACCCAGGTACAGGTGTGACGCCATTCCTTTCAGGTAGGCCGAGGTTCTGTTCCCGTCCGAGCTGTTCGGCTAGGCTCCCTCAGCCTCTTCGGCTTCAGGCCCACCGATGGGCAGCTCGAACCAGAGGGTTGAGCCGCCTCCCTCAGATTCCTCGATTCCGATGCATCCGCCGTGGGCCTCCACCGCCAGCTTGCAGAAGGCCAGCCCGAGCCCGACTGAGCCCCTCCTGATTCTCTTTGCTCGGTCAATCTGGCCGAACTTCTCAAAAACCTTCTCCCGGAACTCCTCCGGGATCCCAGGGCCTTTATCGACGACCCTGACACGTCCCACTGTGTCATCCTGAGAAATGTGGATGAGCACCGGGTGTTCCTCGGGGGAGTGAGCGAGCGCGTTGGCCAGAAGGTTCATAAAGACCCTTTGGACCATGCCTATGTCCAGCAGGACCCGTACCCGACCAGGGGCGGGTGACTCCGTAATCGATACGCGAGACGTCTCCTCGGGCCCCAGATCGGAACGGGCCTGTTCCGCGATGTCACCCAACGCGGTTTCCTCCAAGTCAAGGCTGATCTCCCCCGACTCGAGCTTACTGACCTCCAGGATCGACCTCACCATCTCATTCATCTTCCAGGCGCTGTCTAAACCATCAGCCAAGGCAGTTTGGATGTCAGAATCGGCCTCCCCGGGCAGAGACATTTCCATGAGTTGAAGATTACCCAGCACGGCCGAAAGGGGAGATTTCAGATCGTGTACGATCATGTGTACCAACGAATCCCTGAGATTCTCCAACTCCTTGATGTGCTTGAACCGTTGCTCGCTCTCGTCGTATAAACGTTTCATCTCGCCGGCGTTTCGGACCCTGACGCGGAAATCGGCGATGTCCAGGGGTTTCAGGAGAAAATCGCGGGCCCCTGCTGCGATGCCTTCAAGCCGGGTTTCCCTCCGGCGATGGCCGGTGATCATCAGGACCGGAAGGTGAGCGGTCTCCGGATCGGAATGGAGCCGCCGGCAGACCTCGATCCCGTTCATACCTGGCATCGCCACGTCCAACAGAATGATATCCGGGTGGCAAACCCGGACCTGAGCAAGGCCTTCGTCACCCCGGGACGCCACCACCACCTGATATCCATCGCCGGTCAAGACCTTGGTGATGAGTTCACAAATGCTGGGGTCGTCATCGACGACCAGGACGGTCTGGGTTGGGCCATCCACTTCTTGATGGGTGATCACAGCTTTCTCTGCTTCAGGATTGACCGGACCGGTGGTTGTCATCGATCAGGAGAATCGGAACCACCGCCGCTCCTCCGGACTGATTCTATTTGAATCGCCATCCTCTCGGCTTGAAACCGGATTTTTAATCTATGCCAACCCTGCCGACCAAGGCCAGAGAATCAGGCCGGACCCTCTTTGCCACAGCGTGGCAGGCCGTTCGGCTCGCTAGTATCATGACCCCAGGCCTGAGCCAGTCGTGGAATCCACGTATCGCTGCTTCAAAGGAAAAGCCGGAAGCCACAGTTCATCAGTGACTTCCGACAAAGAGCCGGGTGGTGCCCGAACCGGGGCCGTCTCTCGGCCCGAGATGGGCGGGGCGCAGCACGCCGCAACTCCGCCCACGACCTACGGATAGCTGATCCAGGAGTGTGGCGGTGCCACCCTCACCGACACCCCCACCGACGCTCCCCCGGCTACCGCCTGGGCCCCTCCGTCGGGAGGAAGTTCTCCATTACCCAAAGCTCGGTTCCGCCCTTACCTGAGGAATAGGTTATCCTTTGACCGTCTGGATGAACGTCCAGACTCATCCTCCCCGTCACACTCAGACCGATGGGTTGTGGATCTCCCTGTGAGAGATCGAGATACCATGCTTCCCAAACCGGTCCCACTGCAACGAATCGGAAGAACAGCAGCGCCTCTCCGCCTGGCATCCAGGAGATTCCCCTTGCGCCTTCGATCGGAAGCTCAAGCGGCTCCCCGCCGGTGACCGGCAGCAGCACTAGGGTCTTGGGTTGGGAGCCGACCACGGGCGAATAACCAAAGGCGAGGGTCTGGCCATCCGGGGACAGCGCAGCGCCCAGGATCTGGCCCCAGGCACCATACGGGGTCCGGAAAAGAACCGTACTGTCGCCTGCCTCGAGATCATGGCGCAAGATGCGGAACGCAGCCTGGCCCTCCGAGTTTTCCTCCGAAACCTGATATACCAGGTATCTACTGTCGGGCGCGAGCCGAGGGTAGACCAGCGGGATGCTCTGCCTGGGATCCGACAAGGCCGCTTTCCGTCCCGTTTGGACGTCGAGCCGATACAGGGCCCTCCGGTTATCTGTATCTCCCGGGTTCGAAACCGACACTACGACGGATCGGCCGTCCGCTGTCCAGCCGAGGGGACCGACATAGCCGGGCTCACCAAGGTTGAACTCTTTCACGTCCCCTGTCTCCATCGATCGGACCAAAACCCTATCGACGTCATTAGTCGGGCCTTGGTCGTCCCTGTACGCGAGATGACGACCGTCGGGCGACCAAATGCCGCCGCCGAAATTGCCCGGTGATCGATCAGTGATCGCCGTGGGCGAGCCGATGACCGAATTCGTCTCCGGGTCGAAGCCCACGACGTAGATGTCCCTTCTTTCCGTACTCACCTTGTAGTAGTAACGACCGTCTTGGGCGAATCTCACTCCGCTGGTCTGCCACATGTCCGGTTTCACGAGCCAGGGATCCCCGTTGGCCATGCCGTCGGTGACAGGAAGCAGCCATGCGCCCGGTGTGCCCGAACGGTCGCTCCGGAAAAGGATGTGCTTCCCATCAGGGGACCAGCCGAGCATTTGGTCATCCGCCTGATGCACCAGTAAAGCATGCTCCTCCCCGGTGGCGACGTCGATCACGAAAAGGTCCTTGTTCTCGGGGTCGTCCCGCCAGGAATCGTAGGCGACATAGCGCCCGTCCGGCGAAAAACATCCACGATTGCCGCCACCCGTTGAAGGATCGGGGAAGCTCTTGAGCATCCGGGCGGTCCCGTCCTCGGCCGATATCAAGAGGAACTCGTTGGCATCTCTGCCGGTGACTGTGCGATAGGCCAGGACGTACCGTCCGTCCGGGGACCAATCCTCTGCTTGGATCCAGTGGGTGGCCCGGTCCCGGTAAATGAGTCGCGGGTTGGCGCCGCCGATGTCCACAACCCCGAGCTTGTAGTAGGCCGGCTCGGCATCGTCGTACCAGGAGTAAGCGACCCACTTTCCGTCGCGGGAGAAGACCGCGCCTTCAGCGTCTCCGCTCTCCCCACTTGCGGTCAGGCGACGCACCTCACCGGTCTCAAGATCCCGAACTGCCAGGTCACCCGTCGACCAGTCGGTCTGGGCCGTGAACCGTCCGTCAGCCGAAACGTCATATAACTCGGCTTCAGCCCAAATCCTCCGCGTCACCGTCTTGGCCGTGTCCTGAAGGAATGGTGCCGCCCATACGTGGTCGGCAGTAGCTGCGAACGTCGAGACAGGGTCGGCAGAGGCCAAGGTGAGTGCAGCATCCTTTTGCGATGAGTGCGAAGGCTCGTCGCAGGCCATGATCGCGAGCCCAACGAGGATCGATGGAGTCTTCCGGTTCATCAGAGCCTCCCTTGCAGCGTTTGGTTGGTCGCTAGGAGAGGTTGGCAACTCGTGTGCCCAGGGACGGGAATGAGCCGAAACCACCGGTCCGGAAGAGGCTTCCTGGGTGATGGTCCGTGCTTATTCCTCGGGTTCCGTAACGATCCGTTCCGAATGGAGCGGACACTGTTACGCCGGATCTGGAGGCTCTGGCCATTCCGCCGGCAAGGTGACGAGTGCCGCGGTACCTCCACCTAAAGTGCTCTCGAGCTCCAGTTCGCCTCCGTGCGCTCGT
Source organism: Gemmatimonadota bacterium (assembly GCA_039589815.1). Lineage (GTDB taxonomy): Bacteria > Gemmatimonadota > Gemmatimonadetes > Longimicrobiales > Gaopeijiaceae > JABDNZ01. The sequence continues at coordinate 8,267 of JBDHGR010000073.1, forward strand.
GCTATACGCAGGGCGATTGGGAGTCCCAACCCTGTACCCTCAGAAGACGTCGAGAAAAACGGCTCGAAGATCCGGTCCATATCCTCCGGCGGTATTCCCTCACCCTCGTCCCAGACCGAGACGTGTATGAGCTGGGGCTCCTGCTTCAGATCGACACCTGCCCGCTCGCCCGTGTCGAGGGCTTGTGCCGCGTTGAGCAGCAGGTTCAAGAAGAGCTGCTCCAACGCCCCCGGTTCACCGTTCGTAAAAACGGGTTCCGCCGGGAGCGTGAGCTGGTGGAGCTCCGCACCACGGGAATGGAAGATGGGCTCAGCCGCACGGAATGCCGCCTGGAGCGGCTGGCGCAGGTCCAAGGTAACCGGCGACTGCAGGCCGCTGCGCGCGAGCCGCAGTGCGTCGGTGACCGAGGCATCGAGCCGACGCACTTCGTTCAGGGCCTCGTCCAGAAGTTGATTAGCAGTTTCGCTATCACCTATGTGCTTTTGTGCCCGCTCCAGATCAAGGCGAATGGCGGTCAGGGGATTCCGCACTTCGTGGGCGAGGGAAGCAGCGAACTCACCGACTGCCGCGAGCGACTCCCGTTGCGACAACTCCACCAGGGTCCGACGGAGGTTTTCGGTCATGGTGTTAAACGCGCTCGCCACCCTCCGGATCTCGTCGGGCCCTTCCTCGGCCACGACCACGTCCATGTCCCCCTTGGCGATGGTATCAGCACCATCGGCCAGGTGGTGTAGCGGTTTGGTGACCTGTCGTGTTGCCAAAGTCGCCAGAAGAAGAGCACCGGCCGCCACCAGCAACAATGCAATCAAGCCCCGCTGGGCCGCTCTCTCGAAGGGTTGGCCCAGGGCACCCATCGGTGCCGAAAGCGAGACTTGGAGGGGTGGTTCGAAGAGCGTGTCCCGTACTGCGAGCCAGGTGTCGCCTGCCCAGGAGAAGCGATTTCCTTCAAGCAGTTCCGGCTCCATGGTGATCGGCAACAGAGGGGTCCTCCCAGTGGCGTCAAAAAGCGCAAGAACGGATCCGCCGATTCCCGGCAGCACCAAATCACCGGGAAGCAGGCTGCTGGTGCGGAGCCGGACCTCCATGGTGCCGATCTGGCCGGTGGCTCCGCGGCCGTAGACGGCCAAACGGAGTGGGAGGATTGATGAGGGGTAACCAGGTGGGGCGCTTCCTCCCGGATGATCGACCGGCGGGAGACTGCCGCGAGCCACTCCCTCGTGATCCAAGAATGTTACCCGATCCACGGCTGACTCGGTTATGGCCCAGGCGGACTCCAACTCCCGCCAACCTGGGTCACCTTCTGAGGGGGAGATGGCCCGCCCCTCTGCGAGTGCTGTGCGAACGACCTGACTCTCAGCCAGGAGCAGCAGGTTCGAGCGATGGTCTACCCAGTTGCTGCCAATGGTCTGGACGATATCCCCCAGCGTCTGTTCCAACCTGGTGCGCAACAACTCCTGTCCGGAGGTCTGGGTGGAACGGGTGAGCCACCACCCCACGATCCCGAGTGGGACCACGACACCTATCAACAGAATCAGGAGGAAACTGGTCCGAAAACCGGGCGAGCGTCGGAGGAGCACGGTGCCTGCCTACTTTGAACGGATTCTCTCGAGCATCCGGTACAGCTTGGGTTTCGAAATGCCGAGTATCTGAGCCGTTTTCGTCTTGTTACCGTCGGTGGCGAGGAGCACACGCTCCACGTGGGCACCCGTCAGCTGATCCAGCGTGACAAACCCGGTGGTGAGATCCGAGCCCTCACCCCGTAGACCGAGGTGTTCCGACCGAATCACTGTTCCCGTGGCCAGGACTACAGCGCGGGTAAGACAGTTTTCGAGCTCCCGCACGTTTCCAGGCCAATCATGCTCCAGGAGCACGGCCTCGGCTTCGTCGGAAAGGGCGGGCTCCGGGCGGTGGAGCTCCTGACTTGTTTTCTGGACGAAGTGGCGCGCCAGGAGTGGAAGATCCGTGAGCCGCTCTCGCAACGGCGGTAGGCCGATCTCGACCACCCTGAGGCGGTAGTACAAGTCCTCTCGGAACGAACCGTCCGCGACCATCTGCTCCAAGTTTCGGTGCGTAGCCGCGATCACCCGCGCCTCTGTTCGTTCCGGCTGCTCTGCCCCCACGGGGTAATAATCTGCGTCCTCCAACACCCTGAGAAGTTTACTCTGGAACTCGGCAGTCGTGTCGCCGATCTCGTCGAGGAAGATCGTGCCACGACCTGCGAGGGCAAAACGTCCGCGACGATTGGAAACCGCGCCCGTGAACGCGCCGCGCACGTGACCGAACAACTCGGACTCGAGTAAACTCTCGGGCAAGGCCGAGCAGTTCACCGGGATGAACGGCAGCGCGCCGTCAGGCGAGTTGTAGTGGATCGCGCGGGCGACCATCTCCTTTCCGGTTCCTGTCTCGCCGCGCACAAGCACCGTGACCCGACTTGCAGACAGCTGCCCCACCAGCTTGAACGTCTCGATCATGCGCGAGTCATGACCCAGGAGCGTCTCCAAACGATACGGCTCGGCTTCGTCCTCCACCCTGCGATCGGCCATTTCACGGCTGTGACGGTCTGATAGCGCTCTCTTCAGAACTGCGTCCAACTCCGTGGACTCGAGGGGTTTCACCAAAAAGTCGAATGCGCCTTCACGCATCGCCCTCACCACCGTTGGCATGTCGTCGAAGGCTGTCATGAGGACCACGTCGACCGACGGTGCGTGCTTTTTGACCCGTTTCAATAACTCGATCCCATCGAGCCCGGGCATGCGAATGTCTGAGAGAATCAGGTCGGGGGCATAATCGGTGAGCTGAGCAAGGGCCTGTTCGGCGTTTTCCGCTGCAAGCACTTCATGCCCCTCTTCGGACAGGGTCCCACCGAGAGCCCGTCTGACGGCTGGATCGTCGTCGACAAGGAGCAGGCGCAGGGAATTCAAGTGAAACTCCTCAGCGTGCGGTCTTGCGTGGCGACACCACCTCGGCACCAATCGGCGGCTCACACCCGATGGAATACGAAACCAGCATGGACGCCATGATGATGGCTCCTGCAAAGGGAACTCCACGGTTCAGCCCAGCCAGCCACCAAAGAGCAAGATTGGATGAGGTGGGGGTGGGGGCAAGAAGCCAACTGTGCAGGTTGTGTTCCACAAAACCCGTGAATGCTTAGGGAAGAGCTACCCCCCGAACCAGCTCTCCAGGCGTTCTGCCTCGAACCGGCGCTTCCCCTCTGCATTCTCTCCGGAGACCTCCCTGACCTCGACCCGCGGCTCCGGCGTGGCGAAGAACTCCCCCTCGATGAGGGTCGCCTTTGTCTTTCCCATCTCCATGAAGCAGTACCCTCGACCGTCGAAGGAGGGGGGCGGTGGCTCCCCGAGTAGGTCCGCTGCGATCGCCTTGGCCACACGCTGACCTTCGAGTTCTGCCATGACCCCCGCCTTGGGAAGCGATAGCCCATTCGCCAGCTTGATCTGGGTGACGTCCCCGACCGCAAAAACGTTCTCATGGTCGGTCTGAAGGGAAGCGGCGTCTACAGGAATCCATTCGCCTGATCCGGTCAGGCCGCTCGCCCTGACCACCGCTGGCACACGGTGTGGTGGCACACCAATGATGAGATCGGCTTCGAGAGCACCCTCCGCGAAGACTACCCGTCCCGACTCAACGCGCTCGACCTTTCGCTTCACGTGGAATTGGATCCCGCGGGCTGAAAGTTGGTCGGCCAGCCAGGCCGAGCCTTCCTTGCCAGCATTGGGCAGCAACATGGGTTGCATGGTTGTCACGGTGATCTCGGTCCGATCACGCAACCGATTCTCTCGCAGATGGTCGTCAAGGAGCATGGAGCACTCGAATGGGGCGGGCGGGCATGTATACGGCACGCCTGCGATCACCACCGCGATCCGCCCCCCGCTGAACCCCGCGAGCGCAGTCGCAAGGCCCGGGACGCCTCTCTCATCCCAGACGTTATGACTATGCTCGGCTAGCCCGGGGACAAGATCCGCCCGGGGTTCAGCCCCGAGCGCAACCACCAGGTAATCCCCCTCGAGCATCTCCCCATCGATGGAGACACGCCGGTTCACCGGATCGATATGGGTGATCTGTCGGTTCAGGAATCGCACACCTGGCTGGTTCAAGCCCTCCCGAGAACGAGATCCTTCCTGGTAGGTACCGATCCCCACGAGGGCCCACAGCTTCCGGAGCCCCATGGTGAAGTGCTGACTGCGATCTACAAGTACGATATCGTGATCGGCACCAAG
>JBDHGR010000074.1:0-12491 GCA_039589815.1 Gemmatimonadota bacterium
AGACCAGCTCGTCATCTGCCTGGTCGGTTCCCACCTGGTGGAAAAAGACTCTCACCTGGGCTTGGCCGTCCCCCTCTCCGTCGGGTCCGAGAGGATATCTGGAGTAGAAGAAGCCGGATCCGTTCGGTAGCCACGAGGCCTGGGTGAACTTTGTGTAGGCCACGGCATCCGCCAGATCCTCCCCGGTCGCCACGTCTCTGATGTGCCAGGTGTTCCAGTCGGTCCCGCCGTCGGACGTAGAATAGGCGATGAATCGGCCGTCGGGACTCACGCTCCATCCGGCCAGGGCAATGGTGGCGTCCTCGCTGAAGCCATTGGGATCGATGAGGACCCGAGCTTCCCCTTCCAGGTTTTCAGCCACCCATAGCACATCCTGGTCCTGAAGTCCGTCGTTCCTCGTGAAGAAGTACAGCCCCCCTTCCTTCGACGGAATCCCGAAGCGCTCGTAGTTCCAGAGCTCCGTCAGTCGGTCCTGAATGCCTGTGTGGTCAGGCATCTCCTCCAGAAATGGAACAGATATTCTATTTTCAGATTCCACCCATTCGGCCAACTCAGGGGCCTCGAGATCCTCCATCCACCGATAGGGATCAGCCACCGCGGTCCCGAAATAGTCGTCGGTGTGTTCCACCCTTCGTGTGTCCGGGTAATCAAGAGGGAGGTCCGGTCCGGCTTTCTGGCAGGACGAGAAAACCAGGGGCAAAACGAGCAGCGCCACCAGCCAGCGCCGACGGTGAATATCCATGTCAGCCTCCTGCGGGGGGTTTGATGAAGGAAGGAATAGTGGAGCGGGGCCGCTTCAGGGGCCAGGGGGGTTTATCGCGAATGAAACAAAGCAGGGCTACTCCTGCTCTCTCCCCTCCTTCTCACCCGGTGGTAGCGCCGTTCTCTCCACCGACCCTGAAACGGAGTCCATGAGGCGCGTGAGGCGATTCCTGAACTTCCTGGAGCTGGTGACCCAAAGCGTCCTGGCCGTCAGGAATCCGGCCCCGAGGGTCCCGGTGACCAAGGAGATGATTCCAGCAGCGGACGTGGGCTCGAAGGCGGCCCCAAGGGCCCCCACCAGGATTGCTGCTGCAGCCATGGGAAAGATGAAGGTCACCCCGCCGGCTGGGCCCCGGTTCCCCACAATCTGGATGGAGGTGCTGTCGCCCCTGGGGGAGATGTTCACGTTGATGGCGCTCAACTCGCCCACCGTCTTCCACTCCACCCCCCCCAGCACTTCGGACGCCTCCCCCTGGTGTTCCGCCGCTCGCCGAATCTCTTCCAGGATCCGTCCCATCTCCTCGGGCGGGAGGATCCCGGGAATCTCACAGTCCAGGTGGTACTTGTCGGGCCCACCGAAGATTGTCGCGGCCAGACCCGATTTTTCATCCCATTCCATGGCCCCCAGGATGGACGCGGCCCGGCTAACGGCCGCGGGATCGATCCCGGCCTCTCCGGCAATGGACCGGATCTCCTCGATCGTCAGGCCACTGGTGCCCGACTTCCCGGATTGGGTCCCACCAGATGCCTGGATCTCCGAGGCCTTCCGGAGGATGAGGGCGAACTCCTCTTCCGAGTACCGTCTTCTGTTCGAGTCGTCGTTGCCCACAGCTATTCAGCTTTCCTCAGTGCGAAAACTCTCTGGAATCCCTCCCGGAGATACTACGCCCGAAAACTCGCTACGATTCAGAGAACCGCATCCAATCCAGATCCTCTTTGGGTGGAGGACGCTTCCCATAGATCAGGTCGTCCATCACAACCGCAGCTTTCCGAAAGAGTTTGTTGTTTCGAATGCCCCACCGAACGACCACGTGCATGGTGTTGTCCGGATGGGAGTAGGGGCACACCGCCATGCAGCGCGCACAATCGGTCCCTAAGCGTCCCCAGAGAGTGAAACAGGCCTCATGGTCTATTCTCCAACGATGGACGCCGTTTCCGTCCTCCTGTGGCTTCTGGAAGGAGATAGCACGGCTGGGACAGCACTCGGCGCACTTCTTACACTGAACGCAAAAATCAACCACGGTCGGATCCGGAGCGGATCGGTCCACGGCCAAAGGCAAATCGGTGGTAACCACGGCGATCCGCACCCGGGGCCCCAGGCTGGGAGTCATGAGCAGACCCATCCGGCCAAATTCCCCGAGACCGGCATCCTTCGCCACCAGCGGGCAGATCACCCGGTAGTTCCCATCCACGTGGGCCCGGGCCCGAAAACCAAGACGCCGGATGAGATCAGCCACCTGAACCGCCATCACACCCCCCTTGAGGTACTGGAGGGCCGATTCCATGGCCGTGGGGCTTCGGGGGGCCCGGTCCACCATCTCCTTGTCCATCTCGACGGTCAGAGCAAGGGCGAAGGTGTGATCCAGATGTACCGGCTTCCCGTACTCCGGCCCCCGCCCCACATGCGTGTAGAGATGGTGGGCCATCAACTCAGTGATCCCCACGGAATGGGCTCCCATCTTCAACGTCCAGGCCTTGAGGAAACGGCTCATTTCCTCTGGATCGACGGATGCAACCCCATTCTCCGACTGCTTCACCACGACCTCCCCGCCCAGCTTGGTTCCCGCGGGATCCTTTGGATCGTCCCCCGACTCGGCGGAATCCAGCGCACCACCCTCTCGCCATCCCGACTCGCCACCCTCCACAAAACGCCGGAGGAGCTCGATGGTCCAGAAAGCCGCATCAGCGGCAGCAAAGCCCTCCCTATGGAAATGTGCAGATCCCGGCGAGAGAAGGCCTGGCTCCTTCCTGAATCCGTCGTCCAAATCCCGTAGATGGGGCCGGGATCGGTAGAACTCCTCGAAGCGTTCCGTTCCCGGCACAAGGGTGGCTCGGGAGAACATGATGTCCCGCTCGTCAACGCCCCGAACGGGACGGCCCAACCCGGGGAGCCCGGATCCCGGGAACGGAACCAGGAGGATCAACCCACCCCCGAAGACCAGAATCATCAGTGCCAACCCCAACCACCAACCCAGGTCACCAGGGAGAACCAAGGGCGATCCAAAGAGGACAAGGGAAACCAAAGCCATAACCCCCAGTCGGACTGAGGCTTGTGGCTCCTCCTCTCTCCGGGATACTCCAGCGGCCCAGAGCAGGCAAAGGAAGATGACGCCCCCGGCTACGGCCGAGACAAGCGGCCATGCGTCCAGCCCAAAACCCATCCTCAGGGCCCTTTCTGCCTAGGCATGATGGGCAACGGCCTCCACGGCAGTTTCCACTTCGCCCATGGTGTTGTAGAGGTGTGGGGACAGGCGGATCCCATCGAACGCCCCACCCATAGACGCACACCCAAGATGGTGCGTCTCATAAACCGCCTGAAAGATCTCCCTGTGACGCCCCCCGGGGAGGGCGAAGATCACCACCCCACCGGAGAGATCCTCGGATGAAGGGGTATGGAACCGGATTCCTGGCACGGACTCCGCCAATCCCCGCTTCACGCCCGTGGCCAGGGCCCGGACCCGATTCTCCACTGCCGTTGGGCCAACAGCCTGGTGAAAAGCCGCAGCCGTGGCCATGGTCACGACGGCGGCGTCGTCCCGCTGTCCCATGTTCTCGAACTTCTGGGCACCGTTTACCTCGGCGCCCTCCCAGCCCACTCCCACGTCGCTGGGCCACAGAAACCCCTGACTCTCCTCCCTCACGAACATGAGGCCCGCTTCCTTGGGCCCCACAAACCACTTGTGCGAGCTGGCTGTGAAGAAGTCGCACCCAAGGTCGTGAAGGTCGAGGCTTAGAGCGCCGAAGGTCTGGGCACCATCCACCAGGGTTAGGATCCCCCTCTCCCGGGCCGCATGGCAAAGAGCCTTTGCGGGCACTTTCACACCTGAAACGTTGGATAGGTGGCTGAAAGACAGAACCCGGGTACGACCTGAAAGAGCGGAAACGAAGGTATCCAGGAGCTCCTCGGCATCCTCGGATCCAGGAGGCGTGGTCACCCTCCGAACCGTGAAGCCCCAACGCCGGGCCCGGACATCCCAGGACACATTGTTGGTGGGATGATTCTGATCCCAAAGCACCACCTCGTCCCCCGGCCCCAGATCCAGCCCATTCACCACTGAGTTGTTTCCCTCAGAGGTATTGCGGGTGATAGCGATCTCCGAAGGTGACGCTCCGACGTAGTCAGCCAATGCCTGCCGGGCTTCCTCTTTCAGAGCACCGAACTTCCCACGGTTCTGAAATGAGGCATCACGGTTCACATCACGAGTATGCCGAAAAACAGCCTCTTGAACCGGATAGGGGGAGGGACAGAGGTTCGCGGCGTTCATGAGAATGAGGCCAGGGCCAATGGAGAACTGCTCCTTCACTCTTCTCCAATAAGCCTCATCCTCCGGTCCGTGACCGCTCAGGCACGAGCCCAGGTCCCCTTCGGAGGGGGTGGCGCTCAACCAGGACGGGGTGGCGAGGGTGGCGGCGGCACCACCCAGAAGCTGAGAAAGAAACCGACGACGATCCGGGGCGGACATATATCCTCCTCTCCTGGGAAGCTCGATCTCCCCGGGAAGATAGGGTGGCCCGCCACCTCCGACCATTACGAGCAAGCCTGGTTCGATCCTGGGCTTGGGCCCCGGAGCTGCCGCGCCTCTTGCGTTATCGTTTATCGATATGTATTTTATGTTTAACGATAAAAGGAGGTTGTCATGGCACCCAAGTCCGATGCCCTCGAGCGACGGGGGCTGGCAAAAGGCCTGAGAGTTTTTCTGGACCTCATACTGGGCCTGATTCTCCTGGCTGGCATCGCGCTCATCGTGGTTTGGCCCGTCCTGGTGTGGACCGGGCATGAGGTCTATCAGGTCACGATCCCGGTTACCATCAGTGAAGATGCGATAGTCCTTCCCATGGGGTCGGAGGGCCTATCCCTAATCGAGACTCGGGGTGAACTGAAGTTCGTCCCGGACCACTTCGTTCCGAAGCTGGTGTACTGGATTCTCACGGTGGTAGTCGTCACGATCTTCGTCTACGGGATCCTCCTTCTCCGGCGGATCCTGGCGACCACAGCCAAGGGGTTCCCTTTCCACCCTCTTAACCCGAGGAGGTTGAGCGACCTGGGGTGGATCATTGTCTCAACCAGCCTTCTAGCAACCGCTGCCGAATTCCTTGCCGGACGGTGGGCCCTTTCCAACCCTCGGTTCGAGAACCTTCCTCTTTCACCAATCTTCGACCTTGGCCAAGGATGGATCTTCACCGGCCTCCTGGTCCTGGTCCTGGCAGCGATCTGGAAGGAAGCCGTCCGGATGGCCGAAGAACAGTCCCTCACGGTCTAGGGGACAACCGACCATGGCCATCTACGTGCATCTGGACCGGGTTCTCCTGGAGCGGGGGCTGAGCCTCACCGAGTTGGCGGAGAGGGTCGGGATCGCCCTCCCGAACCTCTCCATCCTCAAGACCAACAAAGCACGGGCTGTCAGGTTTTCCACTCTGGCGGCCATATGCAGAGAATTGGATTGCCAGCCCGGCGATATTCTGGTCTACCAGGCCGAGGAGTAACCTCTCCATTCTTGTCCGGTCCGGGCCCCACCACCACTTTCCCTGATAGCGGCCACACGCCCCTGATCAGCGGAAGACATCATGGATCCAGCCCTCTTTTTCCACCGGTTCCATTTCGCCTTCACCATCTCTTTCCACTATCTCTTTCCCCAGTTCACCATGGGGATGGGTCTCCTGATCGTCATCCTCAAGACCCGGGCCCTGAGAACAGGCGACGACCGGTTCGAGAAAGCAGCTCGCTTCTGGGGAAAGGTTTTCGGCCTCGCCTTCGCCATGGGCGTGGTTACCGGCATCCCCATGGAGTTCCAGTTCGGGACGAACTGGGCCCGGTTTTCCGAAGCCACCGGCGGTGTCATCGGGCAGACCCTGGCCATGGAGGGCACCTTTGCCTTTTTCCTGGAATCCTCCTTCCTGGGACTCTTCCTCTTTGGTCACAAGAAACTCAGCCCCAGGATGCACTGGCTCTCGGCCTTCGCTGTTTTCGCGGGTTCCTGGATCTCGGGATTCTTCATCGTCGCCACCAACGCTTTCATGCAACACCCGGTGGGCTACGAGATCCAGCCAGACGGGATGTTGGCACTGAACAGCTATTGGTCTCTACTTCTCAATCCGTGGTTGCTCTGGCAGTACCTCCACACCATGGCCGGAGCCGTCGTGACAGGGGCGTTTGTCATGACTGGGATCGGTGCGTACTACCTCCTCCTGGGGCAACGACCCGACGCGTCCGAGGAGACTCGGGGCCACGCCGAATACGGGAAGATATTCCTTCGCCTCGGAATCATGGTTGGCCTCCCTGCCTCCCTCTTCGTAGCCTTTCCAACTGGCGACATGCAGGCAATAAAGGTGGCGGAGAACCAGCCCGCGGCGTTCGCATCAATGGAGGGTCTCTTCGATTCAGAAGAGGGGGCTCCCCTGGTCCTCATCGGGCAGCCCGACATGGAGAACATGCGACTGGACAATCCCGTGGAGGTTCCACGAGTCCTGAGCTTTCTGACGTACAGGCGGTTCGACGCGGAGGTGGTGGGGCTCAAAGAGATTCCCCGGGATGAGTGGCCGGACAACGTTCCCCTCCACTACTTCGCCTACCACATCATGGTGGGGCTGGGCACTCTCTTTATCGGGATCATGATTCTGGCCGGGTGGCTCCTTTGGAGACGGAGACTCTTCGAATCACGGGCCATGCTCTGGCTGCTCATGTTAGCGGTGCCTTTCCCGTTTATTGCCAATACCACAGGTTGGATGACGGCGGAGCTCGGACGGCAACCGTGGTTGGTGTACGGGGTCCTCCGGACCGAGGACGGGTTCTCGGCGACAGTTTCCGCCGGAAATGCCATCTTCAGCCTCCTTGGGTTCATGGGCCTCTACCTTCTGCTGGGCATCCTTTTTCTCTTTCTGACGGCCCGGGAGATCGGCCATGGGCCCGGTGGGCACCCCGGAGGTGATGGAGGAGCATCGTCGGATGCTGGAGAGGGAGGTGACGGTTCGAATGGGAAAGGCTCAGCCAGGGGCCCGGCGGGGAGATCGGCGAGGGGCTCCGGGAGGAATCCAGGGGGAGGGTCAGGGGGCGTTCCGCACACAGATATCCCCTCCGCCTTCAACGAGGGGAGGTAGCAGTGGAAACCCTCTGGTTCTACCTCGTCGCGGTGATGGTGGCAATCTACGTGGTGCTGGATGGCTTCGACCTTGGTGCAGGAGCCCTTCACTTATTCGTAGCTCGAACCGACCCCGAAAGGCGGACGGTGCTTCAAAGCATCGGACCCGTTTGGGATGGAAACGAAGTGTGGCTCCTGGCGGGAGGAGGAGCCATGGTCCTGGCCTTCCCCAAACTCTATGCCTCAGGGTTCAGCGGTCTCTACCTGCCCCTAATGATGGTCCTCTGGCTCCTCATCCTTCGGGCAATATCGATCGAGTTTCGTAGTCACCTGGAAAGCCCCATCTGGCGCCCCATCTGGGACGTGGTGTTTTCCTTATCGAGCCTTCTCCTGGCCGTGTTCCTGGGCGTGTTCCTGGGAAACGTGGTGAGAGGGGTCCCGCTGGGAGAGGACGGGTATTTCTTCACCCCACTCTGGACATCATTTCGCACCGACAGGTCAGAGCTGGGGGTCCTGGATTGGTACACATCAACGGTCGGCATGACGAGCCTCCTGGCGTTGACCTACCACGGCGCCATGTGGTTGATCCTCAAGACGGAGGGGAAGATTCGAAATCGGGCGAAGAAGGCTGCGAGCCTGGCCTGGCCACTCCTGCTGGTGTTCACAGGGCTGGTGACAGTCTTTACCTTCGGCATCCAGCCTCAGGTCTCGACACGGATGAACGCCAATCCCATCTCTTATGTCCTTCCGTCGGCGGCCCTGGTCGGGATTCTCTCGAGCCGGCGGTTCATGGCTCGGGGTATGGAATTCCCGGCATTCCTCGGTTCGGCAGCCTTCCTGGTCTTCATGCTTCTGAGCGTCGTGTTCGGGCTCTATCCCATGGTTCTCCCGGGAGCCGGTAACCCCGGCGCGTCCCTGACGATCTTCAACGCATCGGGCCCTCCCTACGCGTTACGTGTGGCCCTCTTCTGGTGGGTGCCGGGAATGGTCCTGGTGGGTTTCTATACCGCGTTCATCTATCGCCAGATGGCGGGGAAGGTAAAGCTGGACGAGGAGGGATACTGAGGCTGGGGAAGGCGGATCACCACCGTGGAATGGCTTTCCCATCTTCGATCTCCCAGAACCCCAGGTCCCTACCCGTCCTGAGTTTTGCGAGATAGATGATCTGCCCGGTATGGGTGGAGAAGTGTTCCACCACATGGTAGAGAGCATCCAGGACCAACACGTCCATCCCCTGGATCACACGTCTTTCAAGGAGTTCGACGGGGGAAAGCCTGGACAGAACCTCGTCCACCGCATCCAGCGCGTCCTCCAGGTGCCCCAAAAGGTCGGACCCGGAGAGCCCACCATCCGCGAGGAACTCCTCGTCCCGCTTTCGTCGATCTGAAGCTCCCCCGATCCCACTCACCACCCACTGGCGGGCGTTCCCCGCCAGGTGCAGGATCAGGTTCCCAATGCTGTTGCAGGCGTCGTTGGGGCGCCACCAGATGTCCGCATCCGTCAGCCCCTCCACCGCACGGCGGATTTTGGGAAGATAGTCCCCCCTCAAGTACGCGCTGGACCGATCAATGAAAGCCTGGCCTGTCTCCATGGTCTGGCTCCCTCCGGAGTATTGGACGCCGTGAAGGAGGACCTCGACCCCGCTAATCGAGGGCCGTGCTCGAGGCCTCTTTTTTCAAACGGAGAACCCCAGGGCGTTGCAAAGGAAAGACACCAGCGGGAGGCCCGCCCGGCAATACGCCGCGTATTCCTCGATGAAGTTCGGGGCCATGACGTCCTTCTGGCTGATCTTCGCAAAGGCTATGTAGTCTTTCCACATGAGGTCTTCGATCAAGGGATGTTCGGGATCGAAGCCCCGTGGTGGGCGGACCAGTCGATCGCCCGTGAGCTCGAGCCGCTTCTTGAACCCCGCACCCGACACGGCTTTCCTCCACGCCCTCGGATCCTCGACCAGCCCTTCTCGGATCTTCCTCAGAGTCTTTCCGTCCGGGTGCCAGATGCCCAGCCCAACAAAGCACTGCTTCGGCTCCAGGTGCAGGTAGAAGCCCGGGGCATGCGCGTCCTTCCTTTTTTCATGTCGGAATTGGATTCCCGTATACGTCTTGTAGGGGCTTTTGTCCTTCGAGAACCGGACGTCCCGGTGGATTCTGAACAGGGACCCGCCACTGGCTCTCGGATCGGCTCGGAAGTGGGGGCTCAGTTTGGCGAGATGAGCTGAGAAGTCCTGGATGAACTCCAGCGCGGGCCCCTTCACCGCGTCCTCGTATCGGCCTTTGTTGTCCTGGAACCATTCTCGGTTGTTGTTCTTCGCCAGATCGCGGAGAAATGCGAAGGTCTTGTTGGAGAAATGTCCCTCCTTAGCCACGTCTCAGCCTCCCTTGATGAGTCCTATCTACCAAACTCCATCTGATTACCCCCGCTGGCCTGAGCCGTTCGGAGGGACTCTTCGGCGGCCCCCATGAGGTCCTCCGGTCCCGCCATGTCCGGATCGAAGGTCGCCCCACCAATACTGAAGCCGAGGCTGGCAGACTTGCGGATCCCATCCATGAGGCCGTCGATCCGGTCGGCAACCAAAACCCCTCCGGCCATGTTGCAGTCGATCAGGCAGACGGCAAAGCGGCCTTCGTCGACCCGGGCCAGCAGATCGGTTCCCCGGATGATGGGAACCAGAGTCTTCCTGATCAGTCGCAGGACTCGGGCGACCGCCGCTGGATCCGTGTCTCCGAGCCACGTATCGGCCGCGTCGATCTCCAGAAGGATGACCGACACGGGCAGCCCCCTCTGCCCGGTGGCGAAAAGGGTTCTCAGCACGGTGTCGAAGTGTAGTCGGTTCGGCAGTCCAGTCTGTTCGTCGGTGAGGGCGGGATGCCCCCCCGGGCCGTTGGTGCCAGTCATGACATACGTCTCCCTGCCGGGGTGGGATGGAAACCTGAAACCAAGTTTCCACAGGGGGCCGCCAACCGCCAGCCTCCCGTGCCATCAACTCCGGTCTTCAACCCTTCGGAATCAAGAACCGCCCGCTATTCACCTGATAGATCCAGGTGGCAATCCGTGCATTCCTGCCCCCGAAGGGCTTGAAAACCTTCCCTACCGATGATGGGCACCATCGCCAGGCCAGCCAACGGATCAGCCCACCACCAACCGAAAAGGGCATTCAACCCGAGGCCCATGAGGAGGATTGCCGAAAGAAGTGCGCAAAGGTCGGTTTGGCGGGAGTCCGCCTCGAGAGCTCTGCTCCCCAAACCGGCTGCCACTTTTCGTTTCGCCCTGGCCAAGATCGGCATAACCAGGAGGGATACGGCCGCCAGAACAATGCCTACGAAACTCTCGTCCGGCGCCTCGCGGTTGAGGAGGGTGGAAGAAGCTTCCCACCCGACCCAGACGGCAAGGAGAAGGAAGGAAAGCCCCACCAGCTTGAGTGCCCGCTCCTCTCGCCATTCACTTGTGGCACCTCCTGACAGACGCCAGAGGAGGACCGCGCCAGAGGTACTCTCGATGAGAGAATCCACACCAAATCCCACCAGGGCGGTGCTTCCTGCCGCCAGGCCGCTGCCGATGGCCACCACGGCCTCCACGAGGTTCCACCCCAACGTCATGTACTCCAGCCGACGGCCTTGGCGAAGGAGTTGCTGACGGTTCAGGGATGAGGTCAATGGGCACCCCCGAGGAAAGAGCTTCCTGAAATCACAACGTGGCCTTTCCTGGCTGAGTCCTCTTCAGCTTGTGGGCAAAACGGGTCCGGAACTGCGCAACCTTCGGATTGATGACCGCACGGCAGTACGGCTGGTGGGGGTTCTTCCTGAAGTAGTCGTCGTGGTAGTCCTCCGCCGGATAGAAATCCCCGATAGGCGAAACCTCCGTGACGATGGGGCTCGACCAGAGGTCCTGACCGTCCAGATCGCGGATCACCTCCTCCGAGATCTCTCTCTGGTCGGGAGTGTGGTGAAGTATGATCGACCGGTACTGGGTCCCGACATCCGCCCCCTGCCGGTTGGGGGTGGTGGGATCGTGGACGGCGAAGAAGACCTCAAGGATCTCCCGAAACGTGATGACCTCGGGATCAAACCGAAGCTGGACCACCTCGGCGTGACCCGTGGTTCCACCGCAAACCTCCTCGTAGGTCGGGTCATGGGTCTGCCCCCCGGCATAACCCGATTGGACCGCCTGAACCCCGATCAGATCGATGTACACAGCCTCCAGGCACCAGAAGCACCCGCCGCCGACGGTGGCGACCTCCATCCCTCCACCTCCTTTTGCCATTAGGATCCGAGCGGACCCGGGGCCAACTTTGCGCCAGGGTTCTTTTACCAGCTCGGTTGCCGGAAGTTCAGGAAGAGGCCGTCGGTACCAGCCTAGACCCCGAGGGCTGAAGCCGCCCGGTCGTAGTCGTCAGGTCGTACGTAGATAAGATATCCGAACGTCCCCCGGCCATCGGTCACACCGCTGGAGGCGTAGATGTTCACGTTGGCCGTATAAAGCTTCTCATGGATCTCGGCCAAAGCCCCTAGCTTGTCGTCCCCCTGAACGAGGAACGCGGGATGTGGCCCGTCCAATCTCATTCCGGCCCTCTGGGCCGCCACATGAATCGCTCCGGAATCCTCGGGAAAGAGGGTCACCTGGGTATGGTTGGGCCCCACCGGCACGGCAGTAAACGCCACCAGGTTCAGGCCAACCTCGGCAAGCTGAGCCAGGAACTTGTAGCCCTCCCCGGGGCGGTCCCGAATCGTAGTATTGAAGTAGTCCACCCTCCGAATCACATCGGGCATCGTACTGCTCCTGTCTCTGTATTCTGGGGGACCCTACCCGAAGGATTAGACAGAAAAGGTGGGAACGCCAGTCCTTTTTTTCTACGGGCGACCCCACACCCTTCCAGAGCGAGATGCCCGGGGCGTAAGGGAACGCGAATCCCCCCGGAGCCTACCGATGACTCCGGGAGGACTCGTACCACCGGGTTTTTTATGAGACTCAGGTCTGGCCGTGGACTATCGCCGGCGCGCAACCCAAGCGCCGTAACCGTTTCAGTCCGCCCGATCCTCCCTGTTGCTGCGCTGGTTGGGGTGCCTCAGGTGTTTCCAGGTGTCGCCCCTGCGTAGCTGCTGGATGGCGGAAGGGGACACATTCAGCTCCTCGGCCCAGTAGGCGGCCGAGTGTCGCCACCGGTTCCTTCCCTTATCCCAATCTTCCAACACCAGCAAGGCGTGCTCTCTTGTCATGCCCGCGTGGGGAGACTTCTCCCCCTGAAGCCAGACATTCCTTCCCTGCCAACGACCCGATTTTTGGATGGGGCCGGGAAGCTTGGCTCCGGTGTTTCCGAGGCAGTAGTGCCGGATTTGATTGACGGTGACCTCGGGGAATTTCCGAGCGATCTCCGCGTAGGTGTACCCCTCTTGGGCGAGGTCACGCCAGATGATTACGATTGCGCCTGTTGGTTTA
>JBDHGR010000075.1:0-12437 GCA_039589815.1 Gemmatimonadota bacterium
CTTTACGGAACTGGTGACCCGAGCCTTTCGGAGCGGTTTTTCCCCACGGAAACGGCCCCCCTCGACAGCTTGGCAGATCGGGTCCTGGCGAGGGGCGTCTCGGAGATCCAGGGAGATCTGGTGGTTGACGGCAGTTTTTTCCAGGGTCCCGACCTTCACCCCAGTTGGGATCCAGCGGATCTCAACGACGCTTTCGCCGCCCCGGTGTCCGCCGTATCCCTCGCCGAGAACCTGGTGACGGTGAGGGTTGAAGCTGGAGGTTGGATCGGAGCCCACCCATCCATTTACACCGTCCCGGACGCGGCGGGAATCCCCTTTCGCAATGTGGCCCAGACGGTGTCGTCAGGTACCCGGTCCCGTATCTGGCTCCTCCGGGAAACCCCTCAAGATCCAATAGGGATCGAAGGAGAAATCCCATTGGGAGGCTCCGATGTCTGGAGACGCCTACCGGTCCCGGACCCTCTTCGGTTCACGGGGCTCCAGATGAAACGGGCTCTGGAGGAACGGGGCGTGAAGATCTCCGGAAACGTGGTCACAGCTCGGGACACCCAAGCGTCGAAGCTCGCCAACGACTCGGTTTTTACGGGAATGAACGGGTTCGTTCCGCCGAGGATCCTGGCGACCCAGGACTCGCCTCCTCTCCTGGCTCTTCTTCGGATTATCAACAAGGAGAGCAACAACTTCTTCGCCGAGACGGTCCTGAAGACGATCGGGAGGGTAGCGACTGGAGACGGATCCTACGCGGGAGGGAGCCGGGCCATAACAGCTTTCCTGACGGAACACGTGGGCATCACCCACGAAGAGGTTCAGGTACGGGACGGATCCGGGCTCTCAGAGGAGAACCGTGCCTCCCCGAGTGTTTTTATCCGGACCCTGGAGCACATGTCCTCGACTCCCTACTGGGAGCCGTTCCTGAACACTCTTCCCGAGGCTGGGGTCCGGCGCGAGCTGAGGAGGATGTCCCAGAGCCCGGCTGCCCGAAACCTGAGGGCGAAAACGGGGACGATGGACGGGGTTTCAGCACTCTCAGGTTTGGTCCGGACGCGGACGGGCGAGAGGATCCTCTTCAGTATCCTCTCCAATGAAGTGGTTTCCGAATACCGGGCCAAAAGGGCTGAAGATCAACTCGGCATTCGCCTGGCCTCCCTGACCCGCCCCTGGCCCAACTAGGATCCGATAGCCCGGTTAGGCCGCCCTCCCGAGAGCCGAGTTCAGCCGTCGTCTCAGTTCCCTCTCCGACATGGTCTTCAGGGTCCGCTCAGCCGTCTTCCGACTATTCCACCGAACGTCGATCAGCTCCACTCCCTCGGCCGGGGTCCCCCCGTCCGGAGTCATGAGGAACGAATAGCGGCCCTTATAATCATCGCCATGCCTCTCCCTTATCGAGGCCACCCAGGTCGCATTGTTCTGGTCTTGGAATCTTCTCATCCATCACCTCACCGTGTGTATCAATTCCTACTCCGTGGGCTTTGGAACCGAGGTCCCGAGCAGGGCCCGAAGGTCTCTCTCACTCAGTTCTTGAAGGAGCCGATTCCCTTCGTCGGCTGAGGCTACCTCCAGAAGGGCCTGTCGGGGGGGCTCGGGTCCCTTCCGGACGACGAAAATGGCCACCACCACCCCCCAGGACTCCCTTCCAACCAATACCTCCCACTCCGACCCGGCTCCATCCCGGAACAGTCTCATACCGTCTCCTTTCCCCGCCAAACCCTGGAGTTTGATTAGAAAAAGCTACCCTGTTCACGTTCGATGGTGCCTGATGGGGTTGCGGACGGCTCCCAGTCAGGCGGACGGGCTTCCTGGGGCCTGAAGACCGTTGCGAGTGAGGAAACGTCGGAATACCAGGCGGATTCCGCCTCCTTCCCGAATCTGTGTCGGTGTAGCCCCTGTATATGACTTCAGCGCCCTGCGGAAAGCGGCTCCAGAGGAGTACTCCAGCTGCCTTCCCACGCTCTCGCCGGTTCGGCCGGGTTCCTCCAGCCAGTGCCCGGCATGAAGAAGCTTCGTCCACAAGAGGAAGTGACCCAGGGACGGCAATCCGACCCTCTTGAAACATTCGCTGATGTAGGGTCTGGTCAGGCCAACTTCCTCTGCTACCTCCTCCGCTGACCAGCGTTGGTGAACGGAATCCATGGCCAGGAATGCCGTCCGCACTTCACGACGAGGCAGGAAGCGGCTCAACCCCCGCACCACAAAAGAGGTGGCTCCACCCTCCCCTGCTCGGGCCACACACCGCGCCAGTCCATGCTCCAGCTCCGCCACCGGAAGCAGAACCAAATCCCTGATTCCAGCCCTTCCGAGGCGGAAGAGGGTGAAAGGGTCCCTGTCCTTCTGAAGGAGGAGGATCAAACCAAGGTGAGGGAATCGCATACGAAGGCCGGCCAGAACTCTCTCCACCGAGGGGTATCGTGCCACCGCCTCCAGGTCGATGATGGCCGCTGTCACCGGCCGTTCACGAATCACTCGGTTCAGGCCACCCCACGAATGGCCCAAAGCAAGGGAATGCTTTGGCTCCAGAAGCTCCGTCAGGCAGAGCTCCAACCGCCGATCACTCGCCAAAACCGCAAGAAGTGCCATATTACCTTCGGAAAAGACATACCCTAGTCCGGAAATGAGTGGGCGGACCTGGTAACGGCCGCCCAACGTTCATCCTGACCACCCTAAAACCGCCGGAAAAAGCGATCCGCGTTCAAGTAAACTGACCGAGGAGATCCCATGAAGAAGGTGCGACTGGCCCTGACCGCCGTAATCGCCACACTAGCATTGGCTGCCACGGCTTGCAGTTCCCCCACCGGACCTGACCACACGATCGGTTCCGGGAACCACACGATCGGCTCCGGGAACCACACCATCGGTTCCGGGAATCACACCATCGGTTCCGGGAACTAGGGCGACTCCGCGTCGGCCAGGGCTTCGCGGAGCTCTCGAAGCCCCTGGCGGACCCCCCCGATCGATTCCCCGAACGGTTCCGGCACCCGTGGTTGGGGCGTTGGCCGTCGCGGCGTCTGGCGCGAAGGCGTCTGTTGTTCGGGTACGGTTAAACCCTCGGAAAGCGCTTCTTCGGCATCGAAGATGAGCTTGTTAAGGGTGTGCCGCTCAGCATAGGAAAGGGCCTCTTCCAGCCACTTTCTCCCGTCTTCATGCCAGCCCAGGGCCCGACTCGAAAGCCCTCGGTAAAAGAGGACCTGTCCCCGGTAGACTGGGGAAAGGTCCCTCCAACCCTCAGACTCCATCCGTTCGCGGATAAGACGGTAAGTGGAAGCGTCTCCCTGTAATGCCGCGATGAACGCGAGGGCGTCCAAGGAGAGGAGTCGGTACTCAAAACCCCTGACCTGGTGGGCCACGACCGAATAGCCATCTTTGGCCGCCGACAACTCCCCGCTTTCCCGGAGTACGCCGGAAAGGTCGAAAAGAGCCCTCAGGCTCCCCTCCCGAGAGTCGTAGCTCTGAACAGCCAGCCACCCGTGGTGAATTGCCGAAACAAGGTCTCCACTCAACTTCTCCACCGTCATCAAATCGTGGTTTCCGATGGCAGTGGCATACCGGTCTCCCCTCTCCCTGCCAATTCCGAGCACCTGGTGGAGGACCTCCCTGGCCCGAGGCAGATTCCCCCGATCCCGGTAGGTGTTGGCCATGCCATCCAAAACTGCGGCCATTTTTCCGGGAATCCCGGCTTCCTGCGCGATTCCTTCCGCTACCCCATACCAGGCGAGGGCCTGATCCCACTCAGCCTTGGTCCGGAGAACCTTCCCCAAAAAGCGAGCTGCGTCTGCCGCCTGACCAGGAGACCCGGTGGATTTCGCCAACTCGAAGGCGAGGGATAGGATCTCCTGGGCGCCGTGGAGGTGTCCTTGGCCTTCAACGACCCTCCCCCACTCCAGGACAGAAGCCGTCAGGTTTTCGCGGTCGAGGGCCGCCAAAGCCTCGAGGACCCGACCCCAGACCTCTCTCTCTTCATCCCAATCTTCCCTGGCTCCCAACTCCCCGCGTACAGAATCGACCTGATGGCAAACCGATTCGGGATCCGCCACCAGCTCATCCTCCACCAATCCCCTCACAACTCTTGCTACCAGGAATCGGTCTCCGATTCTTTCGCTGCCTTCATCCCCCCGTGTTCGGCCCTCGAGGTCCCTAAGCACGGGCCAACCCGAAAAAGATCCGGATTCGGCAAAGAGCCCAGATCCCTCCTCACCCAGCTCCCACTGACGCGCATCCTTCCTGCGGATATCCAGGTCCCGGTGAAGCACCACCGACGTGATCTCGCCGGCCAGGAACATGAGCTCCCCTGCAACCTCTGGGGTCAAAGGGGGGCGGGGAGTCAATGAATCCACGACCAGGAACCAAGATCGTGGGCCATCACTCCCCAGGGAGATGGAGCATGAGCTCGCCACCCCACCTTTCAGCCGCTCGCCCCGGCCGGGGATCCGGGGGAGGTCCAGGAGCCCTGGTATGCTGGTGTCCCACGCCGTCCGAAGGGGCGTCGGAGAGAAGAACCGGCGCGGCCGGTCGGTGGCGAGGTCGAGGAGGGTGTGGGGATGAGCCAAGCCCGGCCCATATTCGTCGAGCCAAACCACGGCACTCCGGTCGCCCCCGATCAGGGAGGCGGCCCGCCAGAGATGCTCGAGAACCCTTGACTTATCGGATTCCAAGGCGTGGAGGGCCACGGTTCGCCGAAACCGGGTTTCTCTACGCCTTCGATAGCTTTCCAGGTGGACGATATCCAATGGATCCATAGATTCCGGGTATAATCACCAGGAAGGGGGGTATCTGAAAAGTATCCGCTGTGTCTGAGAAAAACAACGGCGGGAGATTCACTCCGGCGACTCCCCCTCTCAAAGGATCCTCCGCCGATCTGGGCCTCCTCCTCATGGCCCTTATTTGGGGAATCAACTTCCCCATCATCAAGGCTTCCCTCCCCGAGTTACCTCCCCTCGCCTTCAACGCCCTCCGGTTCCCTCTTGCCGCCATGACCGTCTTCCTCATCCTCAAGCTACGAAGTAGGATCCCCTGGCCTGATAAAGAGGATTGGCTTCGCATCATCGGCCTGGGCGTTCTAGGGAACGTGGTCTACCAGGGTTTCTTCATCTTCGGGATTAACGGCACTTATGCGGGAAACGCCAGTATTCTGCTGGCGACGACACCCGTGTGGACCTTGGCCTTTTCGACCCTTCGTGGGCATGAGAAACCCGGGCTTCAAGTGGTTGTCGGGATTCTGGCAACCCTCTCGGGAATGTGCCTCGTGGTCCTCGGCGGGGAACGGGAGATCGGAGTTGGCGGATCCCACTTGTCCGGGGACTTACTCATGGTAGGGGCCGCGGTCATCTGGTCCGCCTTCACCGTCGGATCCCGGCGTATGGTCCTGAAATACGGTTCCCTTCCCGTCACAGCCTGGACCTTGTGGATCGGCTCTTTCGGCCTGGTCGTGCTAGGGGCCCCTACGCTCGTCCGAACCCCCCTCGGTCAGGTTTCCCCCCTCGCTTGGACGGCGGTGGGGTACGCCGGGGTACTCGCCATAGGCCTGGCCTATGTCCTCTGGTACCGAGGGGTCCAACGGATCGGGAATTCCCGAACCGCTGCCTACTCCAACCTCACACCGGTGGTCGCCCTCATCGTTGCTTGGATCTGGCTAGGGGAGGACCCTAAGCCCCTTCAGCTCGGGGGCGCAGCTATCGTTTTGCTGGGATTATCTTTGGCCCGCCTCGGCCGGGAGCGTACTTCCTAGAATGAGGACTTTCTAGTCCTGACTGCCAGGCCCCAACTCGGCCCGGTGCAGAACCTCCGGGAATTCGTAGTAGAGGACCCCGTCTTTTGAGATTTCCGATCTCACCCGGAAGCCGTCGTCCATGGAGACCAGGACCTTCTCTGCCGCCGGGAGGGAGAGGCTCATGTCGGAGGCGACCTCGGTCACGGTGAGGGTTCCCCCTTTGTGCGTGGCCAACCGAAGTACCTTCTGCTGGAGCCGCTGCATGAGCGCCTTTCGGCGATCGTTCAGTCCCTTCAAGCCCCACCAGAACGATCCCGTCCCGGTCGCCCCGATTACGCTTCCCACACCCACAGCCGCCACCTCAGCTTCAATAATTCCCACTACGACCATGATTGTGGCCACGATAATGAGGCCGACTCCGAAGAGCCTCCGGATCAGGCCTCCCCGGGGGAGAGGGGGGAGGTTTTGGGATGCCAAAACGGCGGGGGCTTTCCCCTCAGGGGCTGGCGGAAGGGCCTGGGGGTACATGTGCCAGGCCAGACCACAGTTGGGGCAGATGACCCGGTTCCTCCGAAACAGCCAGTAGCCGAGGCCGGCCAAACCGTAGGTGAATAAGCTCACTCCGATGAGGAGAGCGATATGTGAAGAGCGTTTGAAGTAGGGGATCCCGTCTCCCTGATACCCGCATCTAGGGCACCGGCGCACACTGGAGTGGACATGCACTCCGGCAGAAGCAGCCGCACCACATGTGGGACACCTAGTGGTTCCGGGTTCGAGGCTTTCGCCGCAAGTTGAACAACGCATTCTGGTCGGCACGCAGGTAAAGGTACGCCCGTCTCAGGAACTCCCTACGAGATCCCCCCTCGGAAGATTCATGGCATCATTGCAAGCGGACCACAAGGACTTGGAGACCCAAACCAGGCTCAGGCAAGCCACCTGAGGGTCCCCCTGCACTGATCGCAATGCCGCTTCCATGGGGTGGGTTAATGATGAAGTAGTTCGGTGCGGAAGACCAGAGGGTCCCGGAAATTGCCGTAGATTGTTGGCCGAAGGACCTGACCTCCAGGGGATAGCTCCCTTGCGACAAAGAGAGGGCAGTCCTGAGATCCACCCCCTCAACCTGGAGGTCTGGTCGCACGGGGAGGCCGATCCCGTCCAGGTAAAGGGAACCAGCCCAGTCACCTACAATCTCACGCCATTCAAGGCCCGATGCCGCGGAAATGTTCTCGGTACCGGAGAGGGTGGACCGTACCACTTGCCCCAGGAGGTTCTCCGGAGCGAGCCTCCCGTAGACCTGCTTCAACAGGAGCCACCCAGCCCCTCGTTCGGCCAGAGTCCCCGGGGAAAGGGAAGCAAGGACGCTGACCTGGCCTGGATCCTCCAGGAAACGGATGGCCCTGAACCAGTTCCCGGCTCTGTATTGGTTGGCCTTTGTCACCTGAGAGGACAGCGCAAAAACCTCTCCAATCAGGTCCTCGGCCATCTGGGCCAGGGCTTCCGACAACCAGAGCGCTTCAGTGGTTTCCGCTCCCCCCAACAGCATCCTCTGGTTGAAGTGCACCATATGTTCGAATTCGTGCGCCAGGACCGCAGGGATGGCGGCGAGAGCGGTGGACCGGCTGATGACCGTCCCATGGTCCCCCGACGGATCGGGCACCAAGGCATAGAACACTTCTGCTTCGTTGCTCCCATCCCTCCCAGCCAGTAGATCCAATCCGTAGAAGAAGCCGCCCACGTATCCGCCGGACCCAGGTTCGGTAAGTCGATTCACAGCCGGGGTGAGTAGGATGATGACTCTTCCGTTTTGATCCAGGTCCGATTCGGAACCGAAGACTGCCGTAACGGTGGGATAGATTGGGTCCTCGAACTCGAGCGCCAGGGACGCCAGATCCTGATCCCCGAAGCCTCCGGCAGGCGAATCTTCGTCGACGTAAACCAGGGAGTGGGTGGAGATGTGCCGAAGCCTGGCGGTCACCTTGTCAAACTTGTTCTTGGCGTTCAGGACTTTGAAAACCCGTTTATCGCCAACTTCCGGCTGGCTAACGGGGCCTTCCGGGCCGGGGACCTTGGAGACCGGAGCCAACCCGACACTGCTTTCTTCGGCCCAAAGCTGGGCTTCAAGGAGCCTAAGGCGTTCATGCCACCGATCCCGGGCGTCCAGGGCGCTTTCCCGGATCCGTTCTGGACCCAGGGCCGGGCGCCCGGACTCCGGCCTCGCGGCACTCTTCTGGCCAGGGGGTGGGGGGACGGAGAAAGCTGGAACCCTACCATCGCCCGTCAAACCCAGAAGGGAATACTCGTGCTTCCCCCCACCAACGGTTCCGGTGGAATGGGGAACCACCAGATAGAGGTTTTCCGGACCAGGGGGAAGGTGGAGACACCCGAATCCGTCCGACGAATCCAGCACCAGGTCCTCACCGGGAGCGAGGTCCAAGCTCGAAGGGTTTCCCTGCACCTGGAGGGTCGCTGCTTCAGTGGACAGTGCCCCGATGGCCACACGGACCTCGTACTCACGAGCCACCAGGCACCGGGGAACCGCCACCCGAAGTTCACCCGAAGATGAGGAGACCACCTCACCCCGGATCCCGGAGAAGGTGACAAGGTTCTGCGCCGGGACCAGGCTGAAGTTGGTGCCCTGAATGAGGATGGTGTCGCCGCTCTGGACCGGGTCACTGGGTACGGCGGAGAGGCTCGGCACCAGAATAGCCTCCGCAGAAAACTCCACTCCGAGGGGTTCGCTCCCGCCCACCGAGGCTTGGACCCGGTAGGCACCCAACTGGGAACCCACTCGAAGCCGGGTCTCTGCCAGGCCCAGAGAATCCGTACTCGAAAGGGGCGGATCCAAGATCGCCCCGCCGCCAACAACGACCTCCCAGCGAACCCTTGCCCCTTCCACCGGTGCACCGTTGCCTCC
Source organism: Gemmatimonadota bacterium (assembly GCA_039589815.1). GTDB lineage: Bacteria > Gemmatimonadota > Gemmatimonadetes > Longimicrobiales > Gaopeijiaceae > JABDNZ01. The sequence goes on from JBDHGR010000075.1 coordinate 8,616, forward strand.
CTTCTGAACCCTGACCTGAAGAGGTTTGGGGAGCAGGGCTCCGGGTTCGGAGGCCTGGCCGTCACCCCTGACGATAAGGACGACCAGGTCGGAAGTGTCGAGGCCGGTGGGGCCCCCGTCCCCGCAGGAAGGAAGAAAAAGCAGGGTGCCGAGGGCCAGGACCCCTAAGAAGAAAAGAGCACTGAGTCGATCGTCGGGGGGTTTGCCCACTAGCGGTCAGGGATTCGGGTGAGCTCAAGGAGGTCCAGAATCGGGTTGCCGGTCAGAACAGCGGCACCCGTTCGGATCCGGCCCACCACTCGGATCCTCTCCAGGGGGATTAGACCCTCAACCTCCGCCAGACGTTCCGGCGGAATCGCCACGTAAACAAAAACCCTGCCGGAAGAGGTGGCCCGCGTGAGAAGGAAGGGTTCGCCTTCGTAGAAGTCGGTGCGGACCCTTTCCGCCGCCTCCTGCGATACGAACTGGAGCTCCCAATCCACCACCTGGCCCCGGTGACTCTCCGGGTCCTGGCCAACATCTTCCGGGGTCAACGAAGAAACGATCCCGGCGTTGGAGGAGTCGGAAGCCTCCCCGAGTGGAGCCCAACTCCACCCTTCGAGCCGCACTCTCACCCAATTCCCCTGCCTTGCCAGGACTTGGAGCTCAGTCCCGGGCCGGGCGCCGGCAAGGGTGTCCCCGTCGGGGCCCGTCAGGATTGGTGCCCCTCCCGATCCGCTTCGCCACCACCCCTCTCCCCCTTCTCCAGCCCGACCAGGAGGTGTTGGCGCCGGACCCCTCGAGGCTTGAAGATCAACGGACGGTCCCCACACCCACGCCACTCGGCGTACCCTTGTCCAGTTCTGGACCTTTTCCAACTCTTCCAGCAGGGCCCCTTCCAACAGGCGGGCCAGGATCGATCCGGACGGTTCGGACCTGAGGTTTTCGTGCGGTGCCGCTGAAACTCTGAGGTCGAAGCCCGGCCTGTCCGTCACCTGAATCGACTGGGTCCAGATCCATCCCTGCAGCTCGATCTGCACCCACCGACCGTCAACCCGAAGGACCTGGATCGAAGAGCCGGTCGGGAGGCGTCCGATAATAGCCCCCTGGGGTTCGGCTCTGACGTTCTCATCCACCCGGAGGGTAGCTCGGTCCTGAGCTCCGGCCTCGCCGACAACCGTAACCATGCCTATGGTGGTCAAAGCCAACAAAACGGAGGGAAGGCTGTTCCCTTTCAAACGATAGAGCGTCATGGCTGAAACGAAGGGGGTCCGAGAAGTGTTAAAGAGAGAACTCGCCCCGTGGAGTTCAGGTTGAATTTGCCCGGGGCGTCCAGGGTCGTCAATTGGCAAGATCCCGTTGCATGTGGCGGTCCTGGACCCATAGCTTCCCGGTTTCCGGAGTTTTCCCGAAACCGGAACCCTTTAAGGCACCGGAACTGACGAAATAATGGCAAGGTATTCCAAGTCCTCGTTACCTCTTCTCTGGCTTCTCCTCTGCCTCGCGCCCATCCAGGCCGTCGGCCAGTCTGTCCCCTCATCCTACACCTTCTTCGAAACTAGGCAGGAAGCCGGGGTCTTTGCAGGCACGACTAGCCAGGGGACTGGACGTTTTGGGTACGGTCCCAGCCCCGGCACCACTCTTGGAGCCCGCTATTCGATCCATCTGGGGGGGCCCTTCGGGTTGGAAGGGGTCTTCGCCTTCCTGCCAACCACACGGGACGTGATAGACCCTTCACGTGAGGAGGGTGACAGAGTGGTGGGTGAGGCCGACGCTGACCTGATCAGTGCTGACCTCCGCCTCCGGTTCAGCTTGACCGGGGACCGAACCTGGAGAGGAATCCACCCGTTCCTTCTCATGGGTATTGGGTTGGGTTGGGACGTGGCAGCTGAGAGCATTCAGGACGAGCTGGTCCTCCCCGACGACCGGTTCGAGTTCGGGACGAGGTTCATGGCCCTCTTCGGCGGGGGTGCGCGTTGGTTCCTGACGGACCGCATATTGATAAGGGGCGACCTCGTCGTGAATATGTACAAACTGAAGACACCCCGGGGCTACCTGAATCCGGAACGGGCTCTAACCGGGGTGGGTGAGAAGGAATGGGTAAGCGGACCCACCTTCTCCATCGGGACCGCCTTTCATTTCTGAATCGAACACCCCTGACTGACAACCTTCCGGGAGCCCTTCCCGAGGGGGTCCGGCCATGACCCAATTTGAGACGCGGTCGCCCGACTGGCTTTCAGTGGGCGAGGCCCTTGGTCGGGTGTTGACCAGAGCCAAGCCCCTGGCGACCCAAAGCGTTCCTCTGGCGGAGGGCTTGAGCCGGGCTCTGGCCCATGCTGTCTCCGCCACGGCGACCCTCCCGCCTTGGGACAACTCGGCAATGGACGGATACGCCGTCCGACACGACAACCTATCCGGTGCGTCGCCTTCGTCTCCCGTTCCTCTCAGGGTCATGGGTGAGATCAAGGCCGGGGATCCCGTCGGCCGGCCCCTCGGTCCAGGGGAAGCTATCCGGATCATGACGGGGGCCCCTGTCCCACCCGGGGCGGATGCCATCGTCCGGGTGGAGGACACCGACGCAGAGGTTAGGCCAGGGGAAGTGAAGATCTCCGTATGCCCGGAGCCCGGAAGGGACATTCGCCCTCGGGGGCAGGACCTGCAGGAGGGAGAGGAGGTCCTCCCAGCCGGAACTACCATCGGATCAGGTCAGATCGGCCTCCTTGCTGCAACGGGAGCGGAAACCGTGGTGGTCCACCGGAAGCCCCGAGTTGCCATCCTATCCAACGGCAACGAGATCGTCCCGGCATCCGAGTTCGTCCAGGTCCTTGCGGGCGAAGCCATTCCCGAGACGAACAGCCCGACCCTCTCAGCGGCCGTGGAGAAAGTCGGTGCCGTGCCCCTTTCCCTGGGAATCGCCAAAGACACCCGGGATAGCATCCTCGCAAAGGTGACCCTGGCCCGGAGCCAAAAGGCCGATGCCCTCCTGACCTCCGGGGGTGCGTCGATGGGCGAGTACGATCTCTTCAAGCGAGTCCTTGACGAGGTGGGTTTTGAGCTGGATTTCTGGAGAGTGAAGATGCGGCCGGGGACACCCTTCAGTTTCGGATTTCTCCCGCCTGATTCCGAAGCCCCAGCGTTGCCGGTTTTTGGACTACCCGGTAACCCGGCGTCGAGCTTTGTGACCTTCCAGATCTTTTGCCGCCCCTACCTGCTCCGCCTCGCCGGACACAGAAGGATCCACCGCCCGGTGTTACTCGCCCGAGCCGGGGAGGTCCTCCGCTCCCCCCCGCACCTCACCCATTTCTTCCGGGTGACCTTGAGCGGCGACCCCGCCTCCCCGGTGGCAAAACTCACCGGTTCACAGACCTCCGGCCTCATCCGGGGCCAGGGTCTCGCCCACGGATTGGCCGTTGTCCCGGAGGGGACCGCCGAGGTCCAGGAAGGAGAAACTGTCCGGGTCATCCTCCTGGACGACTTCGGCATGGGTGGCGGAACGCCAGGGTATCTGCCGGAATGATCCCGAGGGCCCTTCTTCTCCTCAGTGTCCTGGCTCTCTCCACGGCGGGATGTGCCCTGCCGCGATGGCCGGTACACGGCACTCTCATCTCCCCGTTCGGAATCCGCTTCCAAGGAATCAAACCGGACCTACACAGAGGGGTGGATATCCGTGTGCCGGACGGGACCGAGGTGAGATCCATGGCACGGGGGAGGGTCCGGTTCGCCGGGACCATGAGCGGATACGGGTATGTGGTCTGGGTGGATCACCGCGGAAGCGTGATGACCGTATATGGTCACCTCTCAGCCATTCGGGTGGAGGAGGGTGAGGAGGTCGAAGGTGGCCAG
>JBDHGR010000076.1:0-12416 GCA_039589815.1 Gemmatimonadota bacterium
GAATCTCTTGGCTCGAGTTCCAATACCTCATAGCCGAGCCCCCGGAGATCCGGCACCTGAGAGAGGTCCACGAGTTAGGGCTGTTCACAGAAGAAGAGATGATGGCGGCTCTTCAGACGGGGGGATTCGGGGATGTGGAGTTCGATCCCGAAGGGCTCACCGGCCGTGGCCTTTATCTGGCCAGGAATCATGCACCAGAGTAGGAGTAACCTATGAAGATCCTGTTGATTGCCGTTGTATTGGTGGCCTTGCTCCTGGTTGGCGTCGTGGTCTGGATGGGCATGCCCAAGGGGCCATCCTTGGAGGATGTGGCCGAGCTCCGAACTCCTCAGATCCTGGAGATGGGTCCGCAACAGGTTCTCATGGTGAAGGCGAAAGGGAATCCCAATGTGGTCGGGAAGGGGGCGTTCGGGCTTCTGATGAAGACCTACTTCGGGCTAAAGGGTGTCCCGAAGGGGGGTCCCTCCCTACAACCCCCGAGGGCTCGGTGGCCCGTTGAAGCCAATATCCCCATGGAGGAGTGGGAGGGGCTGTATGCTATGCCGGTTCCGGAATCCGTAACCGAGATCAAAGGAGGTGGTTCGGACGAGGCCCTCAAGGTTGAGTTGACCACCTGGGAGTACGGCGAAGTGGCGCAAATCCTCCACGTTGGACGGTACGACCAGGAAGTCCCGACTGTCGAGACTCTGAAGGGCTTCATCCGGTCACAGGGTTATGAAATTGACGGGCTCCATGAGGAGGAATACGTAAAAGGGCCGGGTTTCCTGTTTGCTGGGAATCCGGAAAAATACCTCACGATCATCCGGTATCCGGTGAAGAAGATCGTACATGAAGGCGGTTCCTGAACGGGCGAGCTTCAGCCTGCTAGAATCAGACGGATCCCTCCAGCGGCCAGGCCGCCTACAACAATCCAAACGGCGGGAACCCTGAATCGGACAAGTGCAAGAAGGGCCGCCAGAAAGAGGCCTGCGGCCCATCGATCAGGTAGGCCCGCTGGCAGGAGAGTGAACCCGACCCCCAGGATCGCGCCGGCCACCACGGCGTTTACCCCTTTGAGAGCAGCCTTGAACCCGTCCATTCTTCGCCATCTCTCCAGGTGAGGGGCCACCGTCAGGACCGCGGCGAAGCTGGGTAGGTAGATACCGGCGGTTGCAACCAAGGCGCCCGGGATCCCGGCCACGGAGAACCCGACAAAGGCCACCAGGGTGACGATGGGCCCGGGCACGGCCTGTGTGAGGGCGATACCGTCCAGGAATTGACCAGGCGTGAGCCATCCGAGGCTTTCCACCACGAAGGGCTCCAGGAGGGCCACCAACATGTAACCCCCGCCGAAAAGCACCGCTCCCGTTCCCAGCATCAGGAGGAACAAATGGCCCAGCGACCCAAAGGCGGGAATCAGTCCAGCGGTCAGAGCCACCGGGGCGGTAAGCGGGAAAGCCAGGGCTGAGAGGTTCCCTTTATCGTCCTGCCCCGAGGAGGGCTCACGGGGTCGCCCCCCGAGGAGTCCCTTGCTCCTATCCCTGAAGAGAAACCAGGCGATGATCCCACCCACCATCATGGCGGGGACCTCGAGGCGATCCAGGAAAAAGGCGGTCAGGACTCCGCCCAAAGCGAAAAGGAACAGGGAACGGCTGGGGGCTTCAGGGAAGCCCAGAGCGGCCTTACCCAGTTTCCAACCGGCTGCGAGGATCACGGCCAGCACCGCCGGCTTCAGGCCCCAGAAGAGTCCCTCCGCCTCCGGGAGGGTTCCATAGCGGAAATATAGGGCGGAAAAGAAGGTAACGAGAACGAGAGTGGGGAGTAAAAAAGCCATCCCCGTCGCCAAGGCCCCGCGCCATCCCCGTTGCGTATATCCGATGTGGATGGCAACCTCGGAGGAGTTGGGGCCCGGAAGGAGGTTCGTGGCCCCCATAAGGTGTAGAAAGTGCTCCCGGGTGATCCACTTCTTCCGATCCACGACCTCGTCGAGCATGAGGGCGAGATGAGCGTTTGGGCCCCCAAAGCCCAGGAGGGAGATCCTGAGGAACGTCCGGATGAGGTGCCCGTAGCCGGGCGTGTGACTCGGCGAGGTCTTCACGGGGGTTAACGTAAACCGCGAGCAGGGGTTGTTCTAGTGGGAAATGGAGTGCCCGAACTTTATGGGGAGCGGTTTCGCCGGTTCTCGGACCTCCAGAAAGCGGAGGAGGGTCGTGGCCGGCGCTTGGGATGGATAAGGGCGGGAACCTTCTCTGTGGGGTCCCTCTTTTTCCTGGGGTGGGATCTTACATCCGGCTCACTTTCTCAGGCTTTCGGAGCTGGGGTGGTTCTCTCTCTGGTGGTTTTCATGGCTCTGGTCTTCTGGCACCGAAGGGTCCGCGAGAGGCGGGTGGGCTATGAGGTGATGGCCCGGATCAACCGAACCGCCATGGCCCGGGTTTCTCGATCCTGGGCAGAGCTCCCCCCGTCACCTTTCGACACTCCAGACCCTCATCACCCTTACGCGTTCGATCTGGACATCTGCGGAGAAGCCTCCCTCTTCCGCCTCCTGACCACGGTAACCCTCCCACCAGGTGTGGGAACCCTTCGAGATTGGCTTCTTGCTCCGGCGTCCCGCGGGGAAATCCGGAAGAGACAGGCAGCGATCGCGGAGTTGGCTCCCGAGCTGGATCTCAGGCAGGACCTCGAGGCGAAAGGGCGCCTTCTGGAAAGCCCTTCTCCCGAATCGATTGGCAGATTTCTGGAATGGGCCGAGTCAGAGGGGTGGCTTGCCGGGCGGGCCTGGGTCGTGGCGGTTGCACGAGTGCTGCCGATTGTCACGGCGGGGCTGTTCTTTCTTTTCATGCAGGGTTCGCTCGGAGCCCCTTGGTGGCTCCTGAGCATCGGGATCGCTCTTGGGTTTGGGAGCCACCTGCGAAACAGAATCCACCCCCTCATGGAGTTGGCGTCCGGCGGACAGGAACGGTTCGGGCGTTATGCAGCCATATTGGGCCTCCTGTTGGAATCAGAGTTCGAGTCGGTCCATCTGAAAGATCTACAGAATGCGGTTCGCAGCAGCCCCGTGGGGGCGGAGGAGGAGCTCCGGCGTCTCGAGCGGAATGTCGGTTGGGCCGACGTCCGTTATAGCCCCTTGGCACACGCTCCCTTGCAGGCCCTCCTTGTCTGGGACGTTCACATGCTCGCTGGGTTGGAAAGATGGAAGAGCCGGTGCGGCCGGCATGCCCGTGGTTGGATGGAGGCGTTGGGAGATCTTGAAGCCCTCTCGGCTCTGGCCGCCCTTCGGGCCGATCATCCGGATTGGTCTTTTCCGAAGTTGGCTTTCTGCGAGGAAGAGGGGATCGAGGGCGAGGGGGATCGGGCGCGCCTACAGGGGAAGGGCGTGGGTCACCCCCTTCTACCCCAGGATGTCTGCGTAAGGAACCAGGTAGACCTGGGGCCGCCGGGGAGCTTCCTTTTCGTGACGGGCTCAAATATGTCCGGGAAGAGCACCCTGTTACGAGCAGTGGGGATGAACGCCGTCCTGGCTCAAGCCGGCGGGCCTGTTTGTGCTGAAGCCTTGGAGCTGACACCGGGTCGGGTTCAGACCTCAATGAGGACCTCCGACTCTCTCGCTGAAGGTGTATCCCAATACATGGCTGAGCTGAACCGGATTAGGCGAGTGGTTGACGCGGCCAGGGCCGGGGAAACGGCCCCGGTCCTTTTCCTCCTGGATGAGCCGCTTCAGGGAACCAATGAAGCGGAACGGCGCGTGGCCATTCAGACCATCCTCGGACACCTCCTGGATGCCGGAGCGATCGGAGCCGTGGCCACCCATGACCTTCACCTCGATGAGACGGACCGGTTGAAGGCTGCCGCGAGATCCGTCCACCTGGAGGGTGCGGTACGGGAGGATGACGCCGGTCCTCTTTTGACCTTCGATTATCTCCTGAAGCCCGGCCGAGCGACCTCCACGAACGCTTTGGCCCTCCTTCGGGCTGTGGGACTCGGCGGAGGAGGGGGTGGGGACCGATGAGCCGGACTCGTACTACCGGTGAAACCGAGGAGATTGGGGTAATCAGCTCGGTTGGGGTGGGCGAAGGACTGGTGTCTCTCACCCGAACGGAGCAATGGCTGGCCCCGAGCTACTTCCTTCTCTATTTGGCCTACCTGTTCTGGCGGCAGGAAAGCGAACTTCTCCACTGGGTGAGTCTTGTGGCCATCCCGGTATTCCTGGTCATGGCCTTGGCCCGGGAGAGGCCAAGGCCCAGCTGGGTCTCCATCCTCGTCGGCTTCGGCCTCCGCCGGGGGAACCTCGCCCGTGGGTTCGTACTAACCCTGGTCTTGGGCGTGGCCCTCGGTCTGGTCCAGGTCTTCATGAGTCGGAGTGGCCCGGCCGCGCTTGAGGCCTTTGAAACCGGAAGGGCCTTCTATCTTCTCCCCCTCACCTTCGTGCTTCTCTTGTTCCTGGCGGGCTTCACGGAAGAGTTCTTCTTCAGGGGGTTCCTCCAGACCCGCCTGGAGGCGCTTTTCAAGTCGAAGATCTGGGCTCTGGCTATCACCTCGTTCTTCTTTGGCGTGTACCATCTCCCTTATGCATTTTCTAATCCCAACTGGCCCTCAGCTGGAGACTGGGGGGCAGCATGGGGAGCATCTCTGGGCCAAGGAATTCCCGCAGGCCTCATTTTCGGAGGGCTCTACCTGTATACCAGGAAGAACCTGCTGGCTTGTATCGTCCTCCACGCCCTCGTCGATGCTTTTCCGGCCATGGGGATGATTCGATTCAACGGGCCTTAAGGCCGTCCGAAACCCCTTCGAAGAGCCGGGATGCAGCCTGCCTGGACACCTCCCTCGGGGTCCGCGTCCGAGGAGCTTGAGGGCGTCAGGGCAGCGGGTCCGAGGATCAAGGGTCACATTTTCCGTGCCTTCCCTAGCGGCGTGGAACGGTGATGTCCAGAAGCAGTACAACCTCACTCCAGGGATGGCGGGACGCCTGCACCGACCCTTTCCCTACAGGCAGGAGGAATGAGCATGGTTAACAGTAAGGCCGGCACTGTAAAGGAGTACCTGGACGGGTTGCCCGAGGAGCGGAGGGCGGTGGTCTCCCAGGTCAGATCAGTGATTCTGGAGAACCTCCCCGACGGTTTTCGGGAAACGATGAACTGGGGGATGATCGCATACGAGGTTCCACTGGAACGGTACCCCAAGACCTACAACAAGCAACCCCTGATGTACATGGCTCTGGCCGCTCAGAAGAACCATTATGCTGTGTATTCTTCCGGGGTTTACATGGACCCCCTCGGGGAGACCTGGCTCAAGTCGGAGTTCGACAAGGCCGAGAAGAAGCTGGATATGGGGAAATCCTGCATCCGCTTCAAGAAGTTGGAGAATCTGCCGTTGGAGGTGATCGGGAAAGTGGCAGCAGGCCAGTCCGTCGAGGAGTTCATCGAGATCTACGAAAGGGCCCGACGAAAGTAGAGCGAGGGTGGATTCTGATGGCGGGTTGGTTGATATTTAAGGTATAGGTAGCGGTCCTTTTTCTTGGAACTTTCGGCGAGTACGCCATGCCCAGATACGACTATCGGTGTCCTGAATGCGACCACGCTTTTCTGGTCCGCATGTCCATGTCCGAATACTCGGAAGGTGGGAAACCCAACTGCCCCGAATGTGGTTCCCCGAACGCCGAACGGAGCTTCTCTTCGGTGGGTGTGTTGGTTGGCTCCCGGGGTTATTCCCGTTCGGATTCCGCCGCCAGCGGCGGCTGTGGCCACACGGGATTCTCCTGAGCCCATTAACCTGGCCGCCCGGTTCGGGCGGGAGGAAGGGCCGAGAATTCGGCCAATCAAAGTCGCGGGCTGACCCACGGGTCAGCCCGTTTTTTTTTCGGTCCTCGCCAGGATCCTTGCGGCGCGGGCCGGATTGAAGATCGAACACACACAGAACCGGGCCAGCGTCTTGGCAGCCTCCTCAGGCGTCCTCCTCCCCGACCGGACCCGCTCCAGCATCTTACTGGCCAATCCGAATGAGATGGTGCCGTGTCCACACATGGTGGCCAGCTCCAGGACCTCCTTCTGCGGGAGTTTGTCGGTCCTTCCCAGGAACCCGAGGGAGTACTCTACGCTGTGCCGTGTAATCCCGCAGGCAGCACAACATCGCGCCGCCTGATCGGCCAGGGCGCTGATGTTGATGGAGACACCCAAGTCCAGGTCCCGCAACTCCTGGATGAAGGCTTCCATAGCCTCGTAGTTGTCGAAAACTGCGGCGACGATGCCGGGCGCATCCACTCCCTCAATGACCATTTGGGGGTCGGGAGACGAATCCCGGCGCCAATGGACGCCGGGACCTAGCCCCTTCTGCGGTTGAAGCCACCCGCCCTTCCTGGCGTCCCCCAGATTTACCGGGCCATGCTCAAGGGCTCTCCGGAGAAACTCCTTTTCCTTTTCCACCGCGCCGTCGATGTCCGCCCCCTGTACCGGCATGGCGAACACGATGTAATCGCTGGTGAGATCCTGCCGCCTTCCGAACCGGTGGAGCGAATGTGTCATGATGCCTCCTCGAGTCTACCGAGGCCCAGGTTGGTTTTTGCCCTGAGGACCGGGTACCCGTATTCCGGCAGAAGGCGTTCCAGGTGGTTCTCGCCGCACCCATCACATCTGGCCGCCACTCCCACGGCCATCACGGTGTCGATCTCTTCAGCAACGCTTCCCAGAGTATCCAGCACCACTCCTGTCTCTCCCAGCGGCGTTCTGAACTCGATAATGGCGGACATCACTTTTTCGTCCAGAACCTCTGGATTGATGACTCCCCGGGACGAATCGGTCATCAGGCCTGTGACAGGGTTCTTCTCTTCGAAGGTTACTCCGACCTCGGCCAGGGCCATGGACACCTTCTGGATGTCATGGAAACGGGCGCCGATGGATGGCCTTCCGAGCTCAACCACGAACCCGGCGATACCCGGGCCAAGGCGTCCGGTCACGTCGTTGGTCTTCACTTCCTCCGTGCCCCGGCCAAGGATCCCCGTGCCCTCATGGGTCACGAGAACGTCGCTGAACACCCGTCTTACTGTCCGGGGCCATTCCAACTCCTGGGGGACGATGGCCGACGTCGGGCAGACGTCGGGTTCAGGATCGAATCGGAAACGGAGGAGCCCGAAGGTCCTCCTGATGAGGCGGATGAGTACGGGATTCAGGCGTTCCATGCTCATCCCTCGGTAGCAGGCGTAGCACTCCACACATTCGTCTTCATCCACTACGGCCCGTCGGGTCGTAGGATCGATGGAAATGGCAGCCATGGGGCAAATGGCCACACAGTTTGCGCAGTCCACACAGCGTTTCGGATCGATTATCACGAGACGAGGTCCTCCATTAGTTCCATCACCGAGACCGGCTTGGCATCAGTGAAGTGCCGGATCTGCTGACGACAGGAAAACCCGGGTGCAACCACTGTTGTGTCCGAGCCGGCCTCGCGGATTGCCGGAAAGAGTCTCCTTTCACCCACGGCCTTCGAGATGCGGTAGTGTTCTTTCTCGTACCCGAAGGAACCTGCCATGCCGCAGCACCCAGCGTCGACGTCCACCACCTCGCATCGGGGAATCCGGCCCAGGAGCTTCCTTATGGGGGCGAGGCCCCCAAGGGCTTTCTGATGGCAGTGGCCGTGGAACAGGATCTGCTTAGGGCCCGATCGGAAACGGGCTGGGCTGCCCTGACGGGAATGAGGTGGGCCTTCAGCGGACAACACCGATTCCGCCCATTCTTCGAATGTGAGGCAGGCGGCAGCGACCTCCTCCGCCAGCTCCTTCGATTCCCCTCGGAGCAGAAAGGGGTGGTCGTCTCTGACCGCCGAGAAGCATCCCGGCTCGCAAAAGACGATTGGCACCCCGGCTCGAGCCACGGGCCCCAGGACTCGCGCCGTTGCGTCCGCCTGGGCTCGGGCGCTTTCCAGGATCCCCTTCGAGATCTTTGGCCTTCCGCAGCACACCCTCGGGGGTACCTCTACCCGAATCCCCAGCCTCTCCGCGAACCGGACAGCGGCAATACCGTGCATGGGCTCGTAATTGTTCGTGAAGGTGTCGGCGAAGAGGGCAACCCTTCGGCCGTGACCGCGAGGGATCGGTCCGGCGGGACTGGATTCGAAGGCCGGTTCGGGTCCCGGACCCTCTCGATGGCGTTCCAGGATCTCGGCCCCCCACCAGCCCATGAAGGTTTGGCGGACAGCCGCCGGGACCGCTCTACGGCGGTCGATTCCTAAGAGCCCGTCATTCAGCCACCGGGCGAGAGGGCTCCGGAGGGCCCAGTTGGAGACTGGGGCCAGGCGGCTTCCCCAGGCGGCGGCGCTCTCTGCGGAGGCCATGATCCGTGTCCGAAGGGGAGTTCCGTGCTCCTTCTGGTACTGGTGAAGGAACTCGCTCTTCAGGCGAGCCATGTCCACACCTGTTGGACATTCCGATTTACATGCTTTGCATTCGAGGCAAAGATCCAGAATTGGGTAAAGGTCCGGTTGAGGAAATCCAGCGGGCCCTAGCTGGCCGGAAATGGCGAGTCGAAGGGCGTTGGCCCTGCCCCGGGTGCAGTCGGCCTCGTCACGGGTCGCCATATACGAGGGGCACATGGTTCCCGCCACGATTTTTCGGCACGCGCCCACACCTCCACACTGTTCGGCCGCCCCGGCGATGCCCTGGAAATCGGAGAAGTCGAAGACCGTATCCAGAGTGTTTGTGTGATACTTCGTGCCGTATTTCAGAGCGTCGGTGAGCGGAGAGGCGTTGACGATCTTTCCTGGGTTGAAAACACCTTCTTCGTCGAATGTGCGCTTGAGCTGGCAGAAAGCTCGGTAAAGAGTTTTTCCGAACATCCGCTCCTGGAACGGAGATCGGACGAGGCCGTCCCCATGTTCAGCCGATAAGGCCCCACCGAATTCCAGGACGAGCTCTGACACCTCCCGGGCTATCCCCTGAAATCGTTCGATTCCTCCGGCGGTCTTCATGTTGATGGCCGGTCTAATGTGGAGGAGTCCCACGGAAGCGTGGGCGTAGAAGATGGCTTTGGTGTCGTGCCGGTCCAGGATCTCCTGGAAGCGGTCGATGTACTCCGGGAGCTGATCCGGGGCCACGGCCGTGTCCTCCACAAAGGAGATGGCCTTCGTGTCTCCCCTTTCGGCCAGTGAGAGCCCCAGACCGGCCTGTCTCAGCTTCCAGATGCGAGCTTGAGCCGAAGAATCCATAGCCCTGTGGAGTTCGGTGGTGAGTCCCTCCTTCTCCAACTCAGCTTGCAGGCCGTCCATGCGAGAGGGGAGGGCGTCCACGGTGTCTGCCATGAATTCCACGATGAGGATGGCGCCGGGGTTTCCTACGATGAAGTCGCTGAGGGGCTCGAACTCGGTTTTCCCCTGGGTCATATCAAGGAGATTCCGGTCCATGAGTTCCACCGCTGAAGGACCGTGTCGGAGGATCACGGGGGTCGCCACCATGGCATCGCGGAGCTGGGAGAACTGCGCTACGGCCAAAACCTTCGCTTTCGGTGGCTCAACCAGGCGGAGCTTTGCCTCCAGCACCAACCCCAACGTGCCCTCCGAGCCCACGAAGAGTCTGGAGAGGTCGAACGGATCGTTGGATGGGAGGAACCTGTCTAGGTTGTAACCCCCCACTCTCCGCTTGATCTTCGGAAAGCGATTCCTGATTTCGCTGGCGTACTCCCGTGCGAGGTCCCGGATGCCCCGGTAGCAAGATCCCTCCAGGTCATCCTGCTGGCATTTCCTCTCCAGACCGGGGGGGTCCAATGGTCCCGTGGTCACGACGCTCCCATCGGCCAAGAGGACCTTCAACTCCTCCACATAGTCGATGGTGGAGCCATAGATAATGGAGCGGGTGCCGGAAGAGTTGTTGGCCACCATTCCTCCTATGGTGGCCCGGCTCGCCGTCGACAGGTCCAGCGGCAGGTGGAGGCCGTGAGGCTGAAGTTCCTGGTTCAGTTCGGCGAGAATGATCCCCGGCTCGACCGTCACGGTTCTGTTGGGTTCGTCCAGATCCAGGACCCTTCTCATGTACTTCGAGAAGTCGAGCTGGACTCCCGGCCCAATGCATTGCCCGCACTGGGATGTCCCCCCGCCCCTGGCCGTGACGGAAACGCCATGCTCTCGGCAAAGGGCCACGGTCCGGATTACGTCGTCTGCTTTACGGGGGATCACCACCCCGGCGGGGATGATCTGGTATACGCTGGCATCGGTTGAATACATCCCCCGGGTCAGGGGATCGAACCGGACCTCCCCCTCGATGGCGGCCCTCAGTGCCAGCTCCAGCGGGGTCGTGTCTCCGGCCATCACACCAACCCCGCAGCCCACATTACCCAGACCACAGCGAAGGATGCCAGGCCTCCCACCAGTGTGACTCCGCCGAAGCCAAGCAACGCCTCCTTCACTTCCATCTTGGAGAGGGAGGTGCAGACCCAGAAGTAACTGGAATTAACGTACTTGATGATCACGGAGCCCGAGGCTCCCGAGAGCATGGCGGCTTCGGGAGAGAGACCCAGAGCTCCCAGCATGGGAGCCGCCAAGGAGGCTGCAGTGATCACTCCTACGGTCGTGGAACCGGTGAGGAGGTTCCCGATGATTCCGATGACAAAGGGAAGGAGAATGGCAGGTAGTCGGTAGGAGGCGAAGACATCGGCCACGAACCCCACCGCCGGCGTCCCCTTTAAGATCTCGCTCAGGGAGCCACCGAGGCCGGTGACCACCAGAATCATGGCAGAGGTTTTGAGGCCATCTTTGATCCATTGGTTCTTGGTTTCAGACCGATCTTCCCCGGGCCCCAGGTTCCAGAAGGCAAGCCAAAGCCCGATGGTCAGGGCCACCACCGGCCAGCCGACGAATCCTAAGATCCCACGCAGGACCGACCCATCCTCCAGGAAGAGGTTGCCCACGCTCTGGGCGCTGATGAGGAGCACTGGCACGGCGATAGGCGCATAGGATCGGATCGTAGAGGGAAGAGCCCGGTTCGTGTCGTCCTCCAGGAAGGTGTGGTCCCTGAACTCCTCCGCAGGTGGCGTCTTGAGTCGTGGGCCGGCGACGAACTGGCCGAAGAGCCAACCGGCCAGCGCTCCCCCGAGGCAGGCGATGGAACCGAAGATGATGGTTTTTCCGATGTCCGCACCCACCAGAGCCGCCGCTGCGAGAGGCCCCGGGGTCGGGGGAACGATGGCGTGGGTGAGTTGGAGGGCGCCCACGAGCCCGATGGACATGGTGCCTATGCCTACCCCCATGGCGTGGGCAGAAGAGTGGACAAGTGGGTTCAGGATGACGTAGGCCACGTCGGAGAAAATGGCGATGCCCAGGATGAACCCAGACAGAGTGAGGGCGAACGGCATCCTTTTGGTGCCCACCAGGCGGACCATGGATCGGGTAATGACCTGGACCCCCCCCGTGTGGCGCAGTGCCTCGGCGATGATGGAGCCCAGCACAATGACGATTCCGATGGCTCCCAGCGTTTTCCCGAGCCCGGTTTCGAAGGCCTCGATGAAATTGTTCTGGTGCACGCCAGGAAGCACTCCGAAGATCAGGATGGGAAGGAGGAGTGCAAGGAACACATGCCACTTCCACCGGGCGATCAGGAACATCAACAGAATGATGCTACCCGCCAGCCCAACAAGGGCCACGATGACGTTGGTGGTTACTGCAGAATCTGGATCCACCTTTCAAGCCGTCCCAGAGAGGTAATCCAGCGCGGCTGCAACCCCTTCTTTTTTATGGGGGACTCCTGCCAGGCCAAGCCCCATCTCAACGCCGCAGAGCGTTCCCGCCAGCATGAGATCGTTCATGTCCCCCAGGTGTCCAATCCGGAATACTCGGCCCTTTACCTTTCCGAGGCCCGTCCCCAGCGACATGTCGAACCGGTCCAAGATCAACCGTCTAAACTCATCGGCATCGTGCCCTTGGGGCATCCATACGGCGGTAAGGCTGTCGGTGCATTCGGAAGGATCGAGGCAGCACATGTCCAGTCCCCAGGCCCTCACAGCGATCCGGGTGGCCTCAGCGAGCCGGCGATGTCGGGAAAAAACGCTTTCCAACCCCTCCTCCAGGATCATGGCCAACGCCTCGTCCATTCCGAAGATCAGGTTGGTGGGGGGAGTATAGGGGAAGAACCCCCTTTCGTTCATGTTCAGGACTGGCCCCCAATCCCAGTAGGACCTAGGGAGCCCGGCTGTGGCCGAGGCTTCCCGTGCCTTCTTGCTGACGGCCGTCATGCCTAGCCCCGGCGGGAGCATGAGGGCCTTCTGGGAACAACAGACCGTGACGTCTACTCCCCATTCATCGTGCCGGTAGTCCACCGATGCCAGGGAGGAAATGGTGTCCACGAGGAGAAGTGCTGGGTGGTCGGTATCATTCAAGCCACGGCGAACCCCTGCGATATCGCTCAGGGCGCCGGTGGATGTCTCCGAGTGGACAACCAGAACCGCTCTGAGTTCGTGGTCCGT
>JBDHGR010000077.1:0-12351 GCA_039589815.1 Gemmatimonadota bacterium
CTTCCGCTTGGAGGAGTCAGTCATGACCGATCGCATTGAAGCCGCTTGGAACCTCGCCAAAGAGAGGTACGGGGAAGAGGGTGTGGATGCCGAGGCGGCCATTGAGACGCTGGCCTCCGTGTCGTTGAGTCTGCACTGCTGGCAGGGCGATGACGTGCGCGGTTTCGAGGGGGCGGGAGACTTGACCGACGGGGGGATCGCGGCCACCGGGAACCACCCGGGCCGAGCAAGGAACGCCGACGAGCTGAGGAGCGATCTAGACGCGGCCTTTACTCTCATCCCTGGTACACACCGGTTGAGCCTCCACGCCATCTACGCCGAGCCCCCTTCCCCCGTGGCCCGTGACGAGCTCCTCCCCGAGCACTTCGCCCGGTGGATCGGTTGGGCCGTGGACCGGGACCTGGGCCTCGACTTCAATCCCTCGTTTTTCGCCCATCCGAAGGCCTCGGACGGTTTCACGCTGAGCCACCCCGATCCGGGTGTCCGCCGATTCTGGATCGCCCATGGCCGGGCCTGCCGCGAGATCGGCGCGGCCATGGGCCGGGCCACCGGGAGCCCCTGCGTGACCAACGTCTGGATCCCGGACGGCCACAAGGACACGCCGGCGGATCGCACAGGGCCCCGGGAACGGCTGCTGCAATCGTTGGATGAAGTCTTTTCGCAGGAGCTCGACGCCAGGGAGAACCTCGACTCGGTCGAAAGCAAGCTGTTCGGGATCGGTTCCGAGGCCTACGTCGTGGGCTCGCACGAGTTCTATCTCGGGTACGCGATCCGCCGGGGAATCCTCTACTGCCTGGACACGGGCCACTTTCATCCCACCGAGTCCGTCGCCGACAAGATCAGCTCGGTGTTGCTCCACCTGGACCGGATCCTCCTCCACGTCAGCCGTGGCGTGCGCTGGGACAGCGATCACGTGGTCACTCTCAGCGACGATCCGATATCGCTGGCAGGAGAGATCGTGCACGGTGGCGTTCTCGATCGTGTCCATCTGGGTCTGGATTACTTCGATGCCAGCATCAACCGGGTCGCGGCGTGGATCATCGGAGCCCGAAACCTCCAGAAGGCCCTTCTCATGGCTCTGCTAACCCCGGCCCACACCCTCCGGGAACACGAGAGGAGCGGAAACCTGACCGCCAGGCTCGCCATGATGGAGGGGACCAAGACCCTCCCCTTCGGCGCCGTCTGGGACTATCACTGCGAACGGGAGGGGGTCCCGCAGGACAACGCCTGGCTTCCTTTGGTGGAGGCATATGAACGGGAAGTACTGGAGGCACGGAGATGACCGGGATGCATAGCCTCATCGACTCCGCGGGAAGGACCGCCCGGGATCTCTGGCTTCGAGGTTGGGCCGAGGGGGGTGCGGGCAACCTCAGTTACCGACTCCGCCCCGGAGATCTCTCGGGCGCCATCCTCCAGGAGGAACCCTGGCATGACTTGGGAGCTCACCTGCCTGACGTGGCCGGGATGCAAATCCTCCTCACCGCCACCGGCAGCTCTTTTCGGGAGTTGGAACAGGCCCCGGAAAGGAACCTGGGGGTCATCGAGGTCGAAGAGAACGGCCGTCGCTACCGTACCGTCTGGGGCTACCGGGACGGAGGCAAGCCGACCACCGAGCTGCTGCCTCATCTCCGGGCCCATGCGGCCCGCATCAAGACCGGCCAGGACGAGGACCGGGCCGTTCTCCATACCCACCCGACCAACCTCATCGCGCTCACCTACGCCGCCCCGCTGACGACCCGCAGCCTGACCCGGCTCCTGTGGGAAATGCACACCGAGTGCATCGTCGTCTTTCCGGGGGGGTGCGGCTTCCTCGCTTGGCGGCTGCCAGGAAGCGGGGAGCAAGCCCGCGCCACGGAGGAGGTTTTCGAGAAGCGAACGTTGGCCGTCTGGGAGCACCACGGCGTCGTAGCCCTGGGGGCCGATTTCGAGACTGCCTTCGGCCTCATCGAAACAGCGGAGAAGGCGGCGGAGATCTATCTCAAGGTCGCCCCCCTCGGGCCTGTTTCGCAGAAACTCAGCACCGACCAGCTCACCGCCCTGGCCCAGAAATTCGGCGTCGAACCGGACCCCGAAATCCTCCGAGGGGGCGAATGAGATGGACGAATCGCGCGAGGCCGTCAAACGCTTTGACAAGCTCTACGAATTCGACCGTGTACCCGTATCGAAGGACAGCCTTCTTGGCATCGGATACTTCGCCGGGTCCTTCGCCGGCGAGCACGTTGCCGCGACCGAGTTCGTCATCGGAGCGATGTTCGTCACATGGGGAGCAACAGTCCAGGATATCTTTCTCGGTCTCGCCATCGGCAATGTCCTCGCGGTCCTCACCTGGACCTTCCTCTGCGCTCCCATTGCGGTACAAACCAGACTGACCCTCTACTGGTACCTCCGCAGAATCGGCGGTCCCTTCCTGTCCGTGATCTACAACGTGCTCAACGCCGTCCTCTTCTGCATTCTCGCCGGCTGTATGATCACGGTGTCCGCGTCGGCCGTGCGCATACCCTTCGGCATCCCGGACCAGACGATGTGGTATCCCACCGACATCCGCTTCGTCTTCGTCGTAGTCGGCGTCGGCGCGGTCGTGGTGACCATCGCCATCCTCGGGTTCAAGCGCCTGGCCGGCTTCGCGACGGTTTGCTCGCCATGGCTGTTCCTGATGTTCATCGCTGGCGCCGTCGTCATGGTGACACCGCTCGGCCAGGCGGCTGGCTTGGGGGCCATCGACAGCTTCGAAACGTTCTTCGAGATGGGACGCAGGGTCGTTTGGACGGGAGAGGTTCCGGCCACGGGGGCCGGACCAGGCGAACCCATGGGCTTCTGGAAGGTGGCCGCCTTTGCGTGGATCTGTAACCTGGCGATGCACGGCGGCCTCTCGGACATGGCGCTTTTCCGCTACGCGAAGCGTGCGAGCTACGGACTGTCCTCCGCCTTCGGGATGTTCCTCGGGCATTATCTCGCGTGGATTGCCGCGGGGGTCATGGGAGCTGGCGCTGCCTTGATGCTTCAGCAGCCGCTGGCGGACCTCGACGCCGGGAGTGTGGCATATAACGCGCTCGGCATCAGCGGCGCGATCGCTGTCATCATCGCGGGTTGGACGACTTCGAATCCGACACTCTATCGCGCGGGCCTCGCTTTCCAGGCGGTGACGCCCAACTGGTCGCGCTCCAAGGTGACTCTCGTTACCGGAGCCGTGACGACGGCCATCGCCTGTTTCCCCTTCGTCTTCACCAGGCTCCTCGACTTCGTCGGGCTCTACGGCCTCCTGCTCATGCCGGCGGGCGCCATCGTAATCACCGAGCACTGGCTCTTCCCTTTGCTCGGCTGGCCGCGATACTGGGCATCGCGAAAGAACTTGCTTCTGAACATTCCCGCCCTCGTCTCGTGGTTCATCGCCCTGGGTACCGCACTCGCTCTTTATCTCACCGAAACCCTGCACCTCTTTTTCCTGTTCATGCCGGTCTTCGCCCTCACCTCGGTGCTCTACATCCTGCTCACTCGCTCGTTCGTTGAACGGGACGGCGCCCCCGAGGAGCCGGCACCGGTGGAGCCGACGGAAACCCCAACCCTTTCTTCGCTTCGAGAGCGGGCCAGCCCCGCACCCGCTATCCTGTGGGTTACCGGGTCCCTGGCCTTGGCATCACTAGTCGCCTGCGCGGTCCTGCCTTTCATCGTCTACGCAGCAGGCGGCGAGAACCACAGCGAGGTGATGTCATCGTTTCACAGGTGGCTGATGGTGCCGACAGCGGTGTATTTCGTTTCGGGCACCATCTTCTACAACCTCCGCAGGGGAGCGAAGACCCCATGAGCACCGGGACGAATCTGGGCTTTCCCCATCCTTATTCGGCAGTTGTGTCCGGACTCCGCCCATGAAGCGACGCGATTTCCTCAAGGGCTCGCTGGCAGCCGGCGCCGGCGCGGCTGGGATCGACCGTGTTGCCGCGGCAATGCTCCCTCCCCTCGCGGCACGGGGCACACCAGAAACCGCCAAGGCCCTCATTACCCCCTTCGATCTCCGGTGCGAATCAACTCCCGATCCCCTGGGGATCGACGCCCACCGCCCTCGTCTCAGCTGGAAACTCCAGGCCACATCAGGCGCCCGGGACCTTAGGCAGACTGCCTACCGCATCACGGTAGCCAGCGCAGAGGCTCTCCTGGGGACAGGAGGGGCGGATCTGTGGGACAGCGGAAAGATCCCCTCCGCGAGGCAGCTTCACGTCGAGTATGAGGGCCCACCCCTCACCAGCGGTCAGCGATGTTTCTGGCGGGTGCAGGTCTGGGACGGGGAGGGCCGGCCCTCGGATCCCAGCCGTGTCTCCTGGTGGGAGATGGGCATTCTCTCCCCGGAGGACTGGACGGGAAGCTGGATTTCCGACGGAAGCGAGCCGCCCGCATCGGTAGAGGCGTTTTACGAAGACGATCCGGCTCCACTTTTCCGAAGAAGCTTCCATGTGGACAAGCCGGTCAAGCAAGCGAGACTATACGCCGTGGGGTTGGGCTACTGCGAGTTCCGCCTGAACGGCCGGGCCGTTTCGGACCAGGTACTGGATCCAGCCTGGACCAGCTTCGACCGTCGGGTGCTCTACGACTGCCAGGACCTGACGGACAAGCTGGAAAAAGGCGAGAACGTTCTCGGAGCCATGCTCGGGAACGGGTGGTACAATCCCCTCCCCATGCGGATGTGGGGCCGGATCAATATCCGGGAGCATCTCCCCCTCGGGCGCCCTCAGTTCCTGGCCCAGCTCACCATCGAGTACGAGGACGGGTCGGTGCAGACCCTGGCCAGCGACGAGGCGTGGAGGGTCAGGCCAGGGCCGATCCTTCGAAACAGCGTCTATCTCGGGGAGGTCTACGACGCCCGGCTGGAGGAGCCGGGATGGGACCGGCCCGGGTTCGACGATTCGGAGTGGGACTCCGCCTCGGCGGCCGATCCCGTACCCGGCGAGTTGCGGACCCGGCCAATTCCGCCCATCCGGGTCACATCCCGCCTCACCCCCGTCGGCATGAACGAGGTTTCACCCGGGGTGTTCATCTTCGACCTTGGCCGGAACTTCGCAGGTTGGGTCAGGCTGAGGGCGCAGGGACCCCGGGGTACCACGGTGCAGATGCGAATGGGAGAGCGCCTCCATCCCGACGGAACCCTTAATCCCCTCACCGCCGTGGCCGGGCAAATCAAGGGCCTGCGGGAAGACGGAACGCCCCGGGGTGGGCCCGGAGCGCCGGAGTTCGCCTGGCAAGCCAACTCGTATACGCTGCGGGGCGACGGCCCGGAGGAGTACACGCCCCGATTCACCTACCATGGTTTCCGGTACGTCGAGGTCACCGGGTTCCCCGGGAGGCCGACGCTGGATTCCATCGAGGGCCTCCGGCTCAATACGGACGTTGAACCCGTCGGCTCCTTCGCCTGTTCGAATCAACGGTTCAACCGGCTGCATGAAGCGGTGCAGTGGACCCTCCTGAGCAATCTCTTCAGCGTCCAGTCGGACTGTCCGGCCAGGGAGAAGTTCCAGTACGGCGGGGATATCGTGGCCACCAGCGAGATGGCCATCTTCGGCTACGACATGGCCTCCTTCTACGCGAAGACCGTGGCCGATCACCTGGATGCCGCGAGAGGCGAAGGATGGTTCACCGAGACGGCTCCCTTCGTCGGCATCGCAGCGGGGAACTACGTGGCGGAGGCAGGTCCAATCAGTTGGGGACTGGCTCACCCCCTGCTGATTGCGCAGCTCCATCAGTACTACGGCGACCGTCGGATCATGGAGGAGCACTCCGACGCAGCTCGCACCTGGGTCGACCTCCTGGACCGGCACTCCGACGGCCATCTCATCGATCGCTGCATCGGCGATCACGAGAGCCTGGACCCGAATCCCGTCGAGCTCATCGCCACCGCCCACTTTCACCAGGCGGCGTCCCTGGTCGCCGGGTTCGCGAGCATCCTTGGGCACTCACAGGAGGAAGCTCGCTACCGCCGTCTCGCCATGGAGATCAAGGACGCCTTTGTGGAGCGCTTTCTGGAGCCGGGCACCGGGCGGTTCGGATCAGCTACGCAGGCCGCACAGGCTACAGCCCTTCATCTTGGCCTGGTCCCGGAGGGAGAGGTCGACTGGGCGATCCAGCGGATGGTGGAGGAGGTCCTGGATACCCACGCCGGACATGTCGCCACCGGGATCTTTGGCACGAAGTATCTGCTGGATGCCCTCTCCGCTGGCGGACATACCGACGTTGCGTACGGGATGGTGGATGAGCCGTCGTATCCCGGGTGGGGACACATGCTGGAGCGGGGGGCGACGACGATCTGGGAGACCTGGACCGAGAGCGACGACGTCTATTCCCAGAATCACCCCATGTTCGGGTCGGTGAACGAATGGTTCTACAAGTGGCTGGCCGGAATCAGGCCGGATGAAGGGGCTGTGGGTTTTGATCGCTTTCGGATCGAGCCATCGATGCCCGCCGCCCTGGAGTGGGTGGAAGCAAGTTACGAATCCGTGCGAGGTACCATCAGGAGCGGATGGAGGCTGGAGGGCGGTCTTATTCACCTCGACGTGGAGATTCCTCCCAATACGGATGCCGTGGTGGAGCTTCCGACCCGAGATCCCAGTTCGGTCCGGGAAGGAGGGCGTCTCCTCGACGAGGATCCCTCGATTCGGAAGCTACCTCCGGCCTCGCCCCAGGCGGTGCGACTTGAGCTGGGGTCCGGGCGGTATTCGTTTTCGGCCGTCGCTTCCTGAGCCATTGCCTTCCCGGGAAAGAAGGGGCTTTGAAAGAACTCTCTGCGTCGTATCCCAGTTGGGGCGGATGACTCATAACCATCTGCGAAGATGAAGACCACAATTCCATTCCTGTGCGCAGTGTTATCTGGTGTCTCCTGTGGTTCACCCGGCGCAGAGGAACATCAATCAGCTGCCGGCAGCGGGTCCTCTGCTGACTCACCAGCACTCGTCGCCTTGAAGCCGAATAACCCCATCATTCCGAATATGGGTGCCAACGACCCACATATCAGAATAATCGATGGGAAAGCCTATCTGTCAGCGACCCACGATAAATCGCCTGATAACACGACGTTCGTCATGGAGGACTGGTGGCTGTGGTCATCCGATGATCTGGTTGACTGGGAGCTCGTGTCAGTATTGAGACCAGAAGACACGTACATCGGCAGACCTTTTTCGGATTGCTGGGCTACTGATTTTGTCGAGCGTAATGGAAAGTACTACTGGTATTTCTCCGAAGGAAACAGACAGGCGGGAGTGATGGTGGCAGATGATGTGACAGGCCCGTGGACAGATCCTCTGGGTAAACCCCTGCTGACCGCCGACCTGACCCCGACCCACGAGTACGACATGGGAATAGTGGAAGACGAAGCGGGCGTTTTCTATATCGTATTTGGTGTTTGGGATTTTTATATCGCGGAATTGAACGACGATATGATTTCTTTGGCAGAAACACCCCGCAAGATCGAAATCAACAATCCGCGTGGCCCCTACAATCTGGATGGACAGAACCCCGGCAACCCCACAGACGACAAGCCGTTTCTGCATTACAGGGATGGTTACTACTATCTCTCATGGGGTTGTTTTTATGCCATGGCCGATAATGTATATGGCCCCTATGAGTACAAGGGGTGCATCATCGAACAGGAGAGTTTCGCAGCTGGTTACGATGCGCCCACCTGGCCGAATGGCTTCAAACAGGGCCGCCATGGCTCGTTCTTCCACTGGCACAACCAATGGTATTTCGCCTATTGCGACATCAGTCAAACTGGAAACCGATATTTCCGGGACAGTTTCATAAGCTACGTTCACTACAAAGAAAACGGCGAGATCGCTCTGATCGGAGTGGATGGCACAGGAGTTGGACAATACGATGCAAATAACGGTAGCATCGAGGCCGAAGACTATTTTGCAGCATCAGGAATAAGCAAGACGGAGAACGTTGATGGAGGCTTCTTCGCCGCGGGTATCGACGACGGTGATTTCCTCACATTCCCGAACATTTATGGTCTCGACAGGAAGACAAGAATTGAATTCAAGGCCGCAGACCTTAAAGGCGTGACGATTGAGATACACGACGAATCACCCGAGGGCGAGATTCTGGTGTCGTATGAGCTTGATAACGAGGCTTCGGGTATATTCGGGTTTGATTTTCCACCACAGCACGGTGTAAAGGACCTCTGTTTGGTGTTCAGAGGAGAGGAGGAAGATCTCCTGCTGTTCGATTCCTTTTCATTCAAATAGGGGTTCTCAGAAGAGGGTTTCAGAATCCCAGAGCCATTGGCCTGAGCCCCCAGCGAAGGCATCCTGGGGCATCCACAGCGTCTCAACGGGGCATCGGTCTCTCATTCTCGATGGAGGGATAACCCAGTGGACTCGGAAGCGAAGCTGGACCGCCGGGAGTTCGTGAGGATTGCCGGCTTGGCCGGTGTCACGATGGCCTTCTCGGGGTGCTCGGCTCGAGAGGCCGTCAGCCGCAAGCCGAATATCGTCTTCATCCTCATGGACGACCTGGGCTGGAGGGACGTGGGGTTCATGGGCAGCCGCTACTATGAAACCCCGAACATCGATCGACTGGCCCGTGAAGGGAGTTTCTTCACCGCGGCTTATGCCGCCGCCCCGAACTGCGCTCCCAGCAGGGGCTCCCTCCTGACCGGGCAGTACACGCCGCGCCACGGTGTGTACACGGTAAACAATCCGGCTCGCGGGGACGCTCGACTCCGTAAGCTGATTCCGATTCCCAATCGGACCGAACTGGATCCCGAGGCCACGACTATCGCGGAGGCACTCAGCACTGCCGGGTATGTGAGCGCCAGCATCGGCAAGTGGCACCTGGGTGACGACCCCGCCTCCGGCCCCGTGAGTCAGGGGTTCGACGTAAGCTTCGACGTGAGCTTCGGTGGCCACTTCGGTCCATGGCGAACTGTCCTTCCTCTCGAAGGAGAAACCGCTGCCGAGGGCGAGTACCTGACCGACCGGCTCACCATCGAAGCCGTGAACTTCATCGAAGAGAACCGCCATCGCCCATTCTTCCTGTACCTGTCCCACTACGCCGTTCACACCCCAATCCAGGCGAAGGCGGAAACGGTGACGAAGTACGAGGGAAAAGAACCAGACGGGGGTCAACGGGACCCCACCTACGCCGCCATGATCGATAGCGCCGATCAGGGGGTCGGTCGGATCCTGAACAAGCTCGACGAGTTGGGCCTCTCAGACCAAACGGTGGTCTTCTTCTTCTCCGACAACGGAGGGTTCGGACCAATTACTTCCATGGCGCCCCTGAGGGGCTCCAAGGGAATGCTCTACGAAGGTGGCATCCGGGAGCCACTTGTCGTGCGTTGGCCTGGACGAATCGAGCCGGGGAGGGAGATTGACACACCTGTTCACGGGGTTGATTTCTTTCCGACCATTCTGGAAATGGCTGGGGTCCCTTTGCCGAACGGGAATCCTGTAGATGGTGAGAGCCTGCTTCCCCTGTTGCAGGGAGGGCCCGGCCCAACCCGGGATGCCATATACTGGCACTTCCCCGCCTATCTCCAGAGCGACGGAAGCGTGGAGGGGCCGTGGCGCACGACACCTGTCGGCGCCATTCGCAAGCGAGACTGGAAGCTGATCGAGTTCTTCGAGGATGGTCGCCTCGAGTTATATGACCTTCGCGACGACATCGGCGAGGAGCGGAATCTGGCCGAGGAGAGGCCGGAGAAGGTGACAGAGCTCCATGCAGATTTGGTCGCCTGGCGAAGGGGAGTCGACGCACCCGTGCCCACGGAGCCAAATCCGGAATACCGCCCTATCTCCTAACCGAGACGAACGGCCCTCCATAGTCGTCCCGGAGCTCGTCCGTCCGCCTCCTCAGCTCCTCCAGGATATCCCGATAGTCAGGATCGCCCGAAAGATTCCTGGTCTCCATCGGGTCTTCCATGAGGTCATAGAGCTCTTCATAGATGGGAACCTGCTCGAAATACCGGGCATATTTGAAACGCCCACCTCTGACCCCTTCATGCTTCGGAATATCCGGGTTCTCCAAGAGGTGTTCGACAAAGAAATCCTCTCTCCAGTCGGGCGGAGCTTCCCCTGCAAGAAGGGAGGTCAGACTTCGGCCCTGCATGGACGCCGGAGCCTCGATCCCTGCCAGATTCAGGAGGGTCGGGGCTATGTCGACGTTCAGGACAGGAAGCGAAGGGGTGGATCCCCGCAGGCCATCCGCGACCCGGGGATCGTAGACCACCAGAGGAACCCGGATGGACAGATCGAGGGGGAGCCACTTCCCGGCGTATCCCCTCTCTCCCAGGAAGTAGCCGTTGTCTCCCATGAGGAGGACCACCGTGTTCTCCGCCAGATCAAGGGACTCCAGCTCATCCAGAATCCGACCGATGGCTGCGTCGACGCCGCTGATCATCCGGTAGTACCCCTTGATCATCTGCCGGGCTTTCTCGGGCGTATCGAAGCGCCAGTACCACCGGATTCTGTTCAGCGAGGCTTCCCTCAGGAACTCCGGCAGTGCATCAAAAAAGGCGGGGTCGGATAGCGGTGGATCCGGGATCGGTGTGTCCAAATACAATGTGTCCATGGCCTCGGGCCAGATGTACTGCCGTTCATCCCCGTCTTCGGCGTGTGGGGCATTGAAGCTCACGGTCAGAGCGAACGGACGCGTTCTTTCGGCCGAACGGAGAAAAGCGATGGATTCGTCGGCGGTGATGTCGGTGAGGTGGCGAACCGATCCGTCCTCCTGCTCCTTGAAGTAGGGGTCCGTCCAGAGGGGGACGAAGGCGTCGAACATGGTGTCCGTCGCTCCCTCTTCCGTGTTGACGCCAAACTTCCCGACGAAACCCGTGTGATAGCCCGCTTCACGCAGTAGCGTGGGATAACTCAGGTCGGTGAACTCGACGGCGAGCGGTGGCGTGCCGAAGGTGAATCCATGCGTGCGCTCGAAAGCACCTGTCAGCAGGCTGGCCCGGCTCGCCGCGCAGATGGGCGTGGTCACGAAGGCGTCCAGGAACCGGGTGCCCCCGGTGGCCAGGCGATCCATGTTCGGCGTATGGAGAATCGGGTTCACGACCCCCATCATGTCGGCCCGCTGATCATCGGTGACGATGAAGAGGAGGTTCGGGCGTTCCGTCGGGACGAGGGGTGCTTCCTGCCTGGAACACCCGGTAGCCAGCAGGGCGAGGACGAGGATCGCGTGTTTCGTCAGTGCAGCGTGTCGCATCATGATCTGCCATTCGAGATTCCAAGGTTGGCTGCCGTCGGCGAATGTGGCTCTATGCGCCGTTCCGGAGCAAGGAAGGGCAGCAACATCACAGATCTCCAGCGCACCGCCGAAGGCCACGCCGGCCTTAACGCCCCCTTGTCAGCGCCAGGATGCTGAGATAAGACGTAGCACGATACGTGTCTCGACCTTGGCCTCGACACGGAGAAATAGATGCCACGCGACCCTCGGTTCGACATCCTCTTCGAGCCTGTACGCATCGGTCCGGTGACGGCACCGAACCGCTTCTATCAGGTCCCCCACTGCACGGGAATGGGATACCGCCGTCCGCAATCTCTCGCTGCCCTGCGTGGCATGAAAGCAGAAGGGGGTTGGGGAACCGTTTGTACCGAGTATTGCTCGATTCATCCCTCCTCGGACGATGAGCCCTTCCCGACGGCATCCCTGTGGGATGACGACGATATCGATGCCCTGGCCATGACGGTGGATCGAGTGCACGAGCACGGGGCGTTGGCGGGGGTCGAGCTTTGGTACGGTGGGGCTGGAAGCAAGAACTTCTATTCCAGGGAGGTACCCCTCGGACCTTCGAGCATCCCGGCAGGGATCCGGGATCCCGTGCAGACGAAGGTCATGGACAAGCAAGACATCCGAGACCTGCGGCACTGGCATCGCGAGGCCGCGGTTCGCGCCAAACAGGCGGGGTTCGACATCATCTACGTTTATGCGGCCCACTGGTATCTGATCCTTCAATTCCTCCTGCCATCGAACCAGCGAACGGATGAGTACGGAGGATCGCTGGAGAACCGAGCGAGGCTTCTCAAGGAGTTGATCACTGATACGAAGGAGGCCGTCGGCGACAGCTGCGCCGTTGCCGTCCGATTTCAGGCAAGCACCGGAGGATCCGACCGTGATCCGGACACGGCCGAACCTCGGGAGGTGATGGAGCTCCTGGCCGAGCTGCCTGATCTGTGGGACATCACGGTCCACGACTACAGCTATGAGATGGGAGCCTCGAGGTTTTTCCCGGAAGCGGCGCTGGAAAAGACGATGTCGTGGGTAAAGAGCGTCACCACGAAGCCGGTGGTCAGCGTGGGTCGTTTCACGTCCCCCGACACCATGCTCCGGCTGGTGCGCCAGGGCGTCATCGACCTGGTTGGAGCC
>JBDHGR010000078.1:0-12310 GCA_039589815.1 Gemmatimonadota bacterium
GCTTGCGATACCTTCTCGGAGTTGGAGAGGTAAGCGCTGAGTGTCCAAGAGCTTCCTCGACTTTATGGCAGGAAGATCGCTATCAGCAGCGCCAGCCAGACCAACACGAGGAACGCCAGGAGGACCACCTCGAGAGGAGTGACCCTCTGCGGGCCCTTCTCACCGTGGAACCAGGAGACCACCCCTGAGCCGATCAGGCTACAAACGAAGGTCGCCAAGGCCGCCTGAAAAATCGGCTGGTGGTAGACGTCTGCCAGCATCCCGATGAAATAGAGTAAGGCGAGGCCCACGGCTCCTGTGACCACCACTGTTTGTGGCAGGCGCCTTTTCAGGAGGGACTCGACCACGGTCAGCTCAGAAGCCGACTCGAACCCTGGTGACCCGTGGGCCCCCGTTCCCGGCTCCTTCCTCAAAGCCTTCGCCAGGAATCCGGCCGTGGGTCGTTTCTCCGGTTCCTTTGCCAGACATCGCTCCAACAGTTCCGCGAACCCCGGGTCGACACCAGGTTTGAGGTTCTGGAGCGGGGTTGGCGGTTCCCGGAGGGATCGCATGATGGTTTCCCGCTGCGTGGCCCCGGTGAAAGGCCCCTGTCCGGAAAGGATCTCGTATCCCATGAGGCCCAGTGCAAAGACGTCGGTGGCCTCGGTTGCCGGATCACCCTTCAGCTGCTCGGGGCTCAGATAACCCGGAGTGCCGATGATTTCCCCCGTTCGGGTGATGCGTGCGTCGGCGTCCTGGTTCTCCGGCCTGACTCCCGCCAGTCCAAAATCGGTAAGGAGGACTCGATCTGAATCGCGGTCACACAAGACATTCGCCGCGCGAACATCCCGGTGAATGAAACTGCGTTCGTGAGCCACGCCGAGAGCTTCGGCCATGTCCGCGAGGATCCTTTTCGCCTCGGCCTCCGGGAGGGGTCCTTCGGCCTCCAGGCGGTCCTCGAGTGTGCCACCCTTTACGTACTGCATGACCAGAAAGGGAACGCCGTCTTCAAGGTGTCCCGAGCGGTACACGGATACGGCGTGGGGGGTTTCGAGGGAGGCAGCAGCCTTTGCTTCCCGGTCGAATCGGGCCTGGGCCGACTCGTCTCGAGAAATTTGCCGGGATAGGACTTTTATGGCTACCAATCGGTCCAGAGATACCTGGCGGGCCAGATAGACCTCGGCCATGCGTCCCGTGCCCAGCAGCCGAATCACCTCCAGATCCGGAGCTAGTTCCCGCTTCAGGGAATCCAGGCGCTCGGCGATGGCCTTCTCGTCTCGGGGCATTCCGCCTCCGAAGTATGGGGGAATCTCAGAGGCCTCAAGGTGCAGCTGTCAGATACGAATAGGGGCCAACGCTCTCTCGCACAAGAAAACCGAAGGACGACTTACCCCTGGCCTGACCCTCTTTAGGTCCGGGTCCTTCGGGGTTCGTAAACGCTACGATTTCTTCGTCAGGCACCTCCTGGGCGTGGAGCCACCGGATCGGAACAGGGTTCAGGGAGAAAGGTAGGGAGCAGACCGGTCGGGGGGGCGACTCAGCCCTCGAAACGGTCCATGGCCAGGTTCTTCCGGACCGTGCCGGGGTCGAAGATGCGGCCGTTCATCGCGAGGTATACCCCTTCGGGCAAGGTTTGAAGGGCCGCCAGGGCGAAGCCAACGTTGAAGTGGGCGTCGGTCTGCTTGAACGACGCAGGCTGCATGGCTCCGGTCAGGACGATTGTTTTTCCCTCGATTCTGCTGAGCCGTTCCCCGGTAAGGGCCATGGTGTCCGTGCCATGGGTGATGAGGACGTGTTTTGCCGGGTCCCACCTCACCTTTTCACAGATGATCTCCCTGTCCTCTTCGGTGAGCTCGAGACTGTCCTTCCTGAATAGTGGTTCGATTTCGTACTGGAGGGTGACGTTGGCTTCACGGAGGACTGCATCAACCTGCGGCTCCAGCACCAGGAATGCGCTCTCGTGCGAGGAGTAACCTTTGTCCAAGGACCCCCCCGTGGTGAAGATCTTGACGTGCACGTCTATTTCTCCATGGCCCAGGGCTGGCCCTCCAGCATTTCCCCGATCCCCGCCAGGGAGCGGCGGATATCCTCCCTGGAGATCCCCCGGTACGTCACGAACCTGACCACGCTCCCCAACCCTGGGAGTCCCCGAATGCCCAGCGAATCGAGATGGGCCGCAAAAGTGGCGGCGTCGATTCCCAATCCAGATACATCCAGGTTCACGATGTTGGATTGAACGGACTCCAGGTCCACGGTCAATCCCTCCAGAGCCGCCACTCCCTCGGCAAAAACCCGTGCGTTGGCGTGGTCATCGGCCAGTTGGTCGGCGAATGCTTCCAGAGCCACCAACCCCGGGGCGGCGATGATGCCGGCTTGTCGCAGGGTCCCTCCATAGGCCCTCCGTACCATTCGGGCCCTGTCGATGAAGTCCCGGGGACCGGTAAGGACTGATCCTATGGGGGCGGAAAGGCCCTTCGAAAGGCAGAACGAGACCGTATCGGCGTCCCGTGCCACCGTAGCCGCATCGGTTCCCAGCGCTACGGCGGCATTGAAGATCCGGGCGCCGTCCAGATGGACTGCCAGCCCTCCCTCCCGCGCGATGGCGCTGGCTCGCTCGACCTGGTCCAGGGGGATGACGGTGCCTCCCGCTGCATTGTGGGTGTTCTCCAGGCAGACCAGACCGGCGGTGGGAAAAAGGGTGGGGGTCTTCCGTATGGCGAAGCGCAGTTTGTCCAGATCCATAGCGCCGTGGTGACCCGGCACCGGAAGAACCAGGAGTCCACAGGCGGCTGCGATTCCGCCGATCTCAGCGCCATAGAGGTGGGCACTCTCCTCCACGATGGCGGTGGCTCCGGGTTCCGCGTGGGTTCGCATGGCCACCAGGTTGGACATGGTGCCGCTGGGATTCAACAAACCCGCTTCCTTCCCCATCATCTCTGCGGCCAAGGCCTCAAGTTCCACCACTGTCGGATCCCCGTCGCGGGAGTCGTCCCCCAGGGCCGCAGTTTGAACGCTTTGGAGCATCTCCTCGGTGGGCATGGAGAGGGTGTCGCTTCGGAGATCAATCACGGTGTCGGTCATCTCCCGGCCTCCTGACCCGTCCGGTTGAATCGAAGATGCTGGCCAAGAAGCCATGATGGGTGGCGATTCGCCTGCCCGGGCTGGCTCCAATCGAGAAAGCAGGATGGCCACTGCCCACCGGGTCCGCAAGGCAAGTACCCCTGGTTTTGGGCTCGCCTCTGATCCTCGTCTGATTCCTCCTTCTGAGACCGATGCAGATCTGAATCCGGTCTGATACGCCCGGGTTACGATTGGCGCGGGATCAAGGGACGGTGCGGACTCCCGTGGATCCCGACGGCGACCGAAAACGAGGACACCTGCCGATATGGCAGAGTCCAAGAACAAGGAGGAAATCATGAGAAAACAAAACGCCTGGAGTATCGCATTCCTGTCTTTGGTGGCCCTGCCGCTCCTGAGCGCCTGCGTTGACGGAATCACAGACACTGAAGTCGAGATCGTCGAGCTCCAAAGGGACCCTCTGCTGGTGGTCCACCCCGAGGTCGTTTCCCTTCGCCCCGGAGCGTCCATTCAGTTGAATGTTCTCCAAACCGATCCATATCTGGAATCCGACCCTCCCGACCCTCCGGACCTGGCTTGGACCAGCAATGATCCGGATGTGGTTGAAGTGTCTGAGGATGGTTGGATCACAGCCCTCCGGCTGGGTGAGACTTTGATCTTCGCCGACCGGGGGGATTGGCGGGGCAAGGCGTTGGTGTTCGTCACGGAGGATGCCCGGATACCGGTCCATTCCTGGCGTTGACTGTAGGAAGGAGGAGGAAAGAGATGACCCGGAAGGCGTCGATGGTGGGTGGAACAGTATCGTTCCTTGCCGTGGCTGTCTTGTCGGTTCTCAGCCTTGACATGGTGGAAGGTGAGGGGTTCTTCATGCAGGGGTTGGTACCCTTGGAAGTGAGTGCCCCTGAACCGGAGGTGGATTCTCCGAAGATGGTGGGGGACTCGACCGAGACCCCCTCCACGGAGAATCACTGTCGATGAAACCAGCGATCCCTGCCCTTCTTGTCTTTGCTTCCTTCGCGGGGAACCCGGGGGGTCTCCCAGCAAAGGATCGGCCCACTCAGGACCAGGCGGCACAAGGTGAAGCTTATGTCCCGCCCGCGGACCCTCTGGTGAAAAAGAAGCTGGAGGAGTGGCAGGATCTGAAATTTGGCCTCCTGATGCACTGGGGCCTTTACGCTCAGCTTGGCATCGTGGAGTCCTGGGCCCTGTGCTCGGAAGACCAGTCCTTTCAGGACCGCGGGGGCATTCCGTACCAGGAGTTCAAGGAGATGTATTTCGGTCTCATCAGCGAGTTCAATCCCGTCCGGTTCGATCCCGAACCATGGGCGGCCGCCGCGCGGGCGGCAGGCATGAGGTACGTGGTGTTCACCACCAAGCACCACGACGGGTTCAGCATGTGGGACACAAAACAAACCGATTTCAGCATCACCGGGCCCGAGAGCCCCTTCAGGAGCCATCCCCGAGCTGATGTGGCCAAGGAGGTCTTCGACGCATTCCGGGCGGAGGGTTTCATGACCGGAGCCTATTTCTCCAAGGCCGACTGGCATCACCCAGACTATTGGTCGCCTTTGTGGGCGACGCCCAACCGCAACAACAACTACGACACGGGGAAGTATCCTGAGAAATGGCAGAGCTTCAGGGATTTCACCTTCAAACAGGTCGAAGAGTTGATGACGACCATGGGGCCCATGGACATCCTTTGGTTCGATGGCGGATGGGTGCGTCCAGACTCCACCATCAACGACGAGGTCCGATCCTGGGGTTTCGACATCGCCAAGTGGGAGCAGGATATCCACATGCCCCGGATCGTGGAAATGGCCAGGGGGCATCAACCTGGACTCATCGTGGTGGATCGCACCGTGCACGGGCCCTTCGAGGACTACCGGACTCCGGAGCAGCGCGTGCCCCCGGGCACCCTCCCGTACCCGTGGGAAACCAATCTGACCATGACCCAGAGCTGGGGTCACAGCTTCGACCCTGTATATAAGAGCACGCGGCAGCTCATACACACTCTCATCGACGTCGTTTCCAAGGGCGGGAACTTCCTTCTGAACGTCGCCCCCACCCCGGACGGAACGTTCGAGGACCAGGCCTATCGGCGCTTGGAGGAGATCGGCGAGTGGATGGATGTGAACGGCGAAGCTGTCTACTCGACCCGCCCCCATTCAACTCCTGGAGAAGGGGAGCATCTGCGGTTCACCCGCAGCAATGATGGGGACACGATCTTTGTCTTTGCCCTGGAGTGGCCTGGGACCGAGCTGACCGCTGCGTCACTGACTCCCGGGACTCTGACCATTGGAGAGAGGAGCGAGGTAACGCTATTGGGCCACATGGGGCCACTGGAGTGGACTCAGGACGAAGGGGGGTTGAGAATCCTGTTGCCCGCCGGGGCGAGGGGGGTGAGCGAACACGCTTGGGTGTTCAGGGTTGATACCCTACCGCGATGATCCCCGCCCCAGGGTGACGACCTGAATGGCTCCCTGTGGATGGCTCATACCCCATCGTGCAGTGGCCTGCCGGGAGTCAAAGAACCGTATGAACTCGATCAGCCCAATGTCCACCTGGACCAACGCCCCCACGTCCCCGATGACCACGTTATCGACATAAGCTCGGATGTGGTCCATATCGGGGCCGAAAGAGGATTCCTTCCCCCGCAGGACGAGCCACTCCGGATGGAAAAACCTCACCGCCTCCAGGGCGTTGCCCACCCCCGCCTTCCGGACATCATCGCCCGAGATGGAAAAGCGGCCCCCCGGTTGGGGGAAAGGAGTCCCTTGGCCAGGCCCTCCTCTTCCGATTGGAAACGAGAGGCCCAACACCAGCCCTCCGGCGCCGCCCAGAGCTGCCCATGTGGGTCGATGGACCCCGCCCTGTCCGGAGCCCTCCTCCCAGCTTCCCGTGGCAACCTGAGAGGCAAAATACCCGACCCCCGCTCCCAGCACTGCGGCGGCCAATCCGGTGAGGATCCGGTTTCTTAAGGTGGGAGGCCCAATGGGCACCTGATCGATGGGTAGGACAGGCATCCGGATCTCGAAGGATCCGGCGCCCGCCTGTTCGAGCCTCTGGGCGGCCACCCCGCCGGCATTGAAGATCAATGCCAACGCGACCGTGCTAGGAATCAGGGATATTCTCATAGGCCTTCTATTCAGATAGGGCTTCTATTCAGAATACCCAGGGCCGAAGAACTGTTCCCGATGAGCTGGAGAGAGGGTCAATCCTGAGTCAGAATCTGGATGGCGCCGAATCTATGGCCGGTCCCCCAGCGGACTGTGGCCTGCTGGGTGTTGAGGAACCGTATCGACCTGACGACGATGGCGCTGATCCCCGCCATATCATGGATTCCTTCCAGTCGAGCGTTGTCGAGGTAAACCGGGATCTCTCCAGCTGTGAAAATACGGAAGTCTTCGGCAGAATCGGGGCGCTGCTGTCGGAGCCACTCAGGGTGGAAGAACGTCACCGCCTCCAGGGCATTCGACACCGAGGCCTCCCGAATCTGCTCATCAGTGATGATGAAACGATCGCTACCGGGGAAGGAACCCCCGGCCCCGGGGCGGGCCTGGCCACCGATGGGCACGGAGAACCCAAGCAATAACCCGCTGGCTCCCCCCACGGCTGCCCAAGTGGAGCGGTTGACCGGTTGCCTCCTCCCCTCTTCATCCCAGTCACCCTGGGCTACCTGGGATGCGAAGAAGCCAATGCCAGCCCCCAAGGCCGCCCCGGCTAGACCCGTGACTATCCGGCTCTTCCAGGACGGTTGTTCGAAAGCGGCAGTATCCAATAGCAGAGGATGGAAAAAAACAGGAGAGGATTCCACCCTCGTGGGTGCGGGCCCCTGGGCGCCGACCCCATCGATGTTAAAGGTGGAAGCCCCCAGGACTGCCAGAATTGTCAGCTTTCTGAACATTTTCGATCGGCCTCTTGCCTTGCCCTCGAACGTTCGTTCGGGCTCTGGTGTCGAGAAAGAGACGGTGCCCTATCGAAATATCATAGGATAGGGTTGACAAACAACCGTTCAAAGCGAATAGATTGCATCTACATTCCCCGAGCAAGGAGGTTCGTCGAACGGCTTGTTAACCGATGTAGTGACTCCCGACCTTTTGTCCATAGATGGCCCTGACCAGGTCAACCTATGCGGGAGTTTTTTGTTTCCCCATCTCCAAAGGAGGCACCGCAATGCTACGACCCGGAGTTCGTATAGGGTTGTCAGCCCTCTTTTCCCTCGTCGTGCTACTGACATTGCCCTGGGCGGGTAATGCCCAGGAGCTGCGGACCGTTTCGGGTACCGTAACGATCCAGGGAACGGAGCAACCACTACCGGGTGTTCAGGTCTTTGTCCAAGGGACGAGGATCGGGACACTCACCAACAGCCAAGGGAACTTCTCCCTCACCCTGCCGACGGATTCGGAAGTCCTCGTCTTTGCCTACCTCGGGTACAAGACCTCTGAGGTTCCGATCTCAGCCAACATGGAAGTAGGGATGGAAATCGAGGCCCTCGGCCTGGAAGGGATCACCGTTACGGCTCTTGGCCTGCGCAGGGAAAAAGCGACCTTGGGCTATTCGGTGCAGGACATTCAAGGCGATGAGATCGCTGCCATTCCGGAGGTCAACCTCGTCAACTCCCTGCAAGGGAACATCGCGGGCGTGAACGTGACGAATGCAGGGCCCACCGGTGGCTCGGCCAGGATCGTAATCCGTGGCGCCAGCTCCATCGCAGGGAACAACCAGCCCCTCTTTGTCATCGACGGATTCCCCGTCGACAACTGGGCTAGTAAAAGAGGAAACGGTGGGATCGACTACGGGAATGCGGTTGGCGATATCGATCCATCGAACATCGAGAACATCAGTGTTCTGAAGGGTCCTGCCGCTGCGGCCCTCTACGGATCCAGCGCCGCCAATGGCGCCGTGGTCATCACGACCAAGTCGGGCACCGGCTCCCCCGGCGGTGGCCTCGGTATGACGGCGACGGTTAGCTACACTGCCGAAACCCCACTCAAGCTACCGGACTATCAGAACCTGTACGGCCAGGGCAACGGTGGGGAGTTCAAGTTTGTGGACGGTAATAAGGGCGGCATCAATGACGGGGTGGACGAGAGTTGGGGGCCAAGGCTGGACGGCCGGCCCATCGATCAGTTCACCGGTCCGGGCATGCCCTGGGTGGCCCACCCGAACAACGTCCGGGATTTCTGGGATGTAGGTAAGACGTTGCATACCAACGTTGCCATCTCCCGGGCCGCGGAGAATAGCAACATCCGCCTCTCCGTCGCGAATATGAATCTGGCCGGGATGATGCCGGGGATGAAAATGAACCGCCTCACCCTTGGCCTGAAAGGCGGGGCGGAGATCACCGATCGCCTCAGGGCTAACGCTTCTGTGAGCTACATCGATTCGGATAACGAGAACCGCCCGGGCACCGGCTACACTGACGACAATCCCATGCAAGCGTTCACCTGGTTCGGTCGCCAGGTGGACACGGAAGCCCTCAGGAATTACAGATGCACTGGAGATGAACCAACGCCTTGTATTATCGGCGGCCAGTACAACTGGAACTACAACTACCACAACAACCCGTTCTGGGGGTCGTTGGTCAACAAGAACTTCGACGAAAAGGACCGCCTCCTCTCCAACGCTGACTTGACGTATCAGGTCAACGACTGGATCACGGCCACGGGCCGGATCGGACGGGATTGGTCCCGGGACCATCGAAAGAGGGTCGTCGAGGTCCACAGTCTGGACAACCCTGACGGGGGGTTTGGTGAGAACACCATTTACCGGTCTTTGACCAATGCCGACCTCTTGGTCAGCGCCACGCGGCAACTTCTGCCCGATATCACCATGGACGTGACGGCCGGTGCGCATATGGCCACCTTCAAACATGAAACGTCCGACGTCGGGGTGACGAAGCTCACCGTGCCCGGACTCTTCACCATCGACAACGACGCTGGAACGGTCAACCCGACGGATCGCCTCACGGAGTGGGAGACAAGATCTGTGTCCGGTTCCGTGAGCCTGAACTACCGAGGCTGGTGGAATGTGGACGTCACGGGCCGGAACGACTGGTCCTCCACTCTTCCGGAAGGCTCGAACGCCTATTTCTATCCCTCGGTCTCCTCAGCCTTTGTCTTCACCGATGCCCTCGACATGAGCAGCGATTTGTTCAGCTCCGGGAAGATCCGGGCCAGCTGGACACGGGTGGGTAACGACGCCGGCCCCTATCAGCTCGCGTCGGTATACGGCTCTCTCCAGGCATGGGGCGGCGTGCCCATGTTCCAAGTGCCCAATGAGCTTCCGAACGAAGCCCTGAAACCGGAAGAGACAACGGCGTGGGAGGTTGGCGCCGACCTGGGGTTCTTCAACGAACGCCTCGGGTTCGTAGTCACGTACTATGACCGGAGCACGAAGAACCAGATCCTGGGCGTGGAGATTTCCAGTACCACCGGATACAACAATCAACGTTTGAATGCCGGCGAGATTCGGAACCATGGTGTTGAAGTCCTCCTGAAAGCCATGCCACTTCGGTTGGACAACGGGTTCCGGTGGAACGTGACCATGAACTGGAGCAAGAACAACTCCGAGGTCGTTGATCTGTACGGCGACCTGAAGACGCTCCGGCTTGGCGGGCAGTGGAGCATGAATGTCGAGGCCCGAAAAGGCGAGCCATACGGGCTCTTCTATGGCAACGGTTACCTCACGGACGAGCAGGGCCGCTGGATGCTGGACTCCAGCGGGCGCCCGCAGCGGGACACCAATCGGAGCATCCTGGGGAACTACAACCCGGATTGGCTCGGCGGTATCCAAAACAGGTTCAGCTACGGCTCCTTCGACCTGAGCGTGCTGGTGGACGGCCAGAGAGGCGGAGATATCTTCTCCATCACCAACTGGTTCGGTGAATACGCCGGCGTTCTCAAGTCTACTCTCAGGGGTCGGGAAAACGACTTCTGTGATCCGGGCATCGTGGTGGACGGTGTGCTGCCTGACGGTTCCATCAACGGAGACGGCGTCGACGACGTTTCGGTCTGCCCCCGACTCTACTTCCACAGAAACTACGGGAACCAGGCTTCGGCCATTTTTGACGCCACGTACATCAAGCTCAGGGAACTGCGGCTGGGCTATCAACTTCCTTCGTCCTGGGTGGCCCGTTTGGGCTTTTCCAGCGGGAGCATTGCCCTGATCGGGCGGAACCTGTACCTGTGGTCTCCGAACGCTCCCAACATCGATCCCGAAACCGCCTTCGACAACAGCAATGTTCAGGGCCTCGAGTCGGGCCAGTTCCCATCGGCCCGGAGCATCGGGATTACTTTCACCATCACTCCGTGACGGCAAAGGCAAAGGAGAGACTACCATGAAAAACAAGAGCAAAGTGATTGCGCTTCTTGTCGGTCTCGGCTTGGCTGCTGCTGCTTGCAGTGATGGTCTGACCGATATCAACGTAAACCCCAACGCGCCGACCACGGTGCCGGTGCAGTTCCTTCTCCCCACCGTTATCCAGGGCGGGGTGACGGCCAACATGCACGGCGCTTCGATGCAGTCCCATACCGCCATCTGGTCCCAACACTTCGCCCAGATCCAGTATCCCGACGAGGAGACGGGGAACGTCCGGGACGGTCGGATGGACGGGTACTGGACGGGCTACTACTCCGGAAGACTGAAGGACATCCAAACCGTCATCGAAACCGGTGTCGAGGAAGGACTGGTGAACGCCCAGGGGGTGGGAATGATCTGGAAGTCATGGATCTTCCATCACGTCACTGACTTCTGGGGCGATGTGCCATATTCCCAAGCCCTGCAGGGTGCGGAGAATACCACGCCCGTCTACGACTCTCAGTCCGACATCTATGCCGGAATGCTTGCCGACCTGGAGGCAGGGGCAGCCATGCTGAGCAGCAGCGCCCAGGGCTTCGGCGGCGGTGACATCCTTTATGGCAACGACTTCACGAAGTGGAAGAAGTTCGCCAATTCCGTGCGAATGCGGTTGGCCATGCGGATGTCCGAGGTGAATCCGTCCGGGGCCCAGGCCGCCTTCGTGGCCGCTTATGGCGCCGGGGGCTTCACCAGCAACGACGACAACGCGGTACTCAATTGGCCGGGGGCTCCCTACGAGCAACCCCTCTACGAGAACTGGCAGGGCCGTGACGACCACGGCTTGAGTCAAACCATGGTGGATATGCTGTTGGATTTGGACGACCCGCGTCTGTTTTATTACGCCGAACCCGCCGAATCTGACGGAGTGTACCGGGGGCTCGAGAACGGGCGAGACCCCTTCCCGGCCGAGTTCATTTGGGCCGATATCTCCAGGATCGGGAATTTCTGGAGGGCTGACGGTGCGGCCACTCCAACCCTGGTCATGACCTACTCCGAGGTTCTCTTCCTGCAGGCGGAAGCGGCGGCTCGCGGATGGATCGCTGGAGACGCTGAGGCGCTTTATATGGAGGCCATCGAGGCCGACATGAACGAGTACAGCGCCTGGGGAGTCGGGCCAACCGATGCTCAAATGGCCGACTATTTGGCTTCAGATGCGATCGCCTACACTGGCATCGACGATATTCACGTCCAGAAGTGGATCTCTCTCTGGATGAACCCTGCCGAGGCCTGGTCCAACGTTCGCCGGACCGGTGTGCCCGAACGGCATATCGGGCAGGATCTGGAGTGGTTGGGCAAGATTCCGACCCGCTACTCCTATCCGCCCGACGAGCAGTCCTATAACAATGCCAACCTGCAAGCGGCGCTGTCGGCCCAGGGTATGAGTGGCACCGACATCACCACGGAGGTGTGGTGGGATCCGGCCGGCTAACTGACTCTTCTATTTCCCCGCAAACAGCGCCCCCAGGAGCTAGCTCCTGGGGGCGCGTTTTTTTGTGCCACCTGAGGTGCGAGGGGGGTTGGGTTACTCGTCGGCCCCACGCATAAAGATCAGAATCAGGCCGTGGGCGTGGGTGCTGTACCCCGGGCGCATGGTTACCCCCATGGGGTAGATCTCGATGGACTCTATGTTGTCTGTAGTGAGGCTCTCCAGGATGCATGTATCGACCGTTCGGGTTCCGTCAACGTAAACCTGGGGGTTCACCACGGAGCTGAAGGTCACGTGGCTGCGAAGACTGACCTCTGGACACCTATCAGGGCGTCGTTGGATCTGCATTCCCGGTACCCGGCCTTGCATCGTATCGAGGATTGAGCCTCGCTGATCGTCCAAGGCAACTCCCGAGATAATAGTCGCTCCCCCCTCGTTCCGGATTCCTCCCTCGGTCCGACCGGACCT
>JBDHGR010000079.1:0-12297 GCA_039589815.1 Gemmatimonadota bacterium
TAAACCACGGGATTCCTCCCGGCGCGCCCCCTTCCGACTGGGGCATGATCTTGTCACGGGGGTTGGTGCTCAGGTCGGGGCTGATCTCCTCCCACGTGTCTCCCCGGTCCCGGGAGCGCAGCATCTTCTGCCCTCCGGTATAAAGCACCCGGCTGTCGTGGGGCGAGATGTGGATGGGCGGGGCCCAAACCCAACGGTATGCGTCGCCCGTGGGGGGATCGGGCGGCACGATCGCTGTCTCGTGGCCCTCAATCTGGTCGAGCCGTGCGTGGCCGCCGTAGTGCCGCGTCGTGTAGAGCCAGCGGCTGTCATCTTTGGGAACCTCCACGTAGAAGCCGTCCCCATCGCCTAGGGCGAACCAGTCGTCCTGAGCGATACCCCGAACCCGGGGGCTGACGTGGGGCGCCTTCCAGTGCTCGTGGTCCTGGAGTCCCACGTAGACGTTGTAGGGCTCCTCCATGTCGATGCCCACGAAGTAGATCTCGCCCAGGGGCAGGCTCGGCACGTGGTCGCTGGTCTCGCCCCCATCGTACGAGATGGAAATTCCGCCGTCACTGGACATGATCATGCGTTCGGGGTTCTCGGGGTCGAACCAGAAGGAGCGGTTGTCGCCGAAGAACCCGGAGAAGATCCGCTCGAAGGTTCGTCCGCCATCCCGGGAGAGGCCGCCCGGGGACCCGGTGAGGAAGACCTGCCGGTCGTCCGTGGGGTGGACCCGGACCTGGTTGAAATAGTAGGGACCCTTGCTGCTCGGGTTGTAGTCGTCGGCGTGGGTCTTGGTCCAGCTCCGGCCCCCGTCCGAGGTGCGGAACAGCTCGCTCCCAACCGTCTGGTAACGCGCTCCGGGATCCGACGGAACGGTCGTCCCTGGCGCGGGGTTCACGTTTTCGATGATGGCGTAAAGGACCGCCGGATCGGCCAGGTGGATGTCTATGCCGATTCGGCCGATCCGCCCGTCTGGAAGCCCGCCCGCGAGCCGGGTCCAGTTCCGCCCCCCATCCGTGGTCTTGTAGATGCCGCTCTCCGGTCCGCCATTCACCAACTGGTGGGGATGCCGGGTCTTCTCATAGGTGGCGGCGTATAGGACATCGGGGTCCCGCGGGTTCATGACCAGGTCGATCACGCCCACGTTCTCGTTGATGTAGAGGAGCTTCTTCCAAGTCTGCCCACCGTCCGTCGTCTTGAACACCCCCCGCTCCTCGTTGGTGGAGTAGAGGTGCCCCATGGCGGCGACATACACGATGTCCGGATCGTTCGGGTGGATGCGGATCCGGGAGATGTGGTGGGAGTCGGCCAGCCCCATGTTGGTCCAGTTCTCGCCCGCGTCTGTGGACTTGTAGACGCCATCGCCGGCGTACGAACTCCGGGAGGTGAACGCGTCGCCCGTCCCGGCCCACACGATGTCGGGATCGGAGTGGGCGATGCCCAGGGCCCCCACCGTGAGGCGCCGGCTTACATAATCGAAGATGGATTCGAAGGTGGTGCCGTTGTTCGTGCTCTTGAAAATCCCACCCGTCCACGGGGCCACGTAGATGGTGTACAAGTGGTCCTTGGGTGGGCTGTCCGGGATGGCGATGTCCGCGACACGGACCCCAAGCCGGAAGGGGTGCATGTTGCGGTACGTGAAGGCATCCAGGAGGTTGGCGTCGATCGCTCCCGCGTCCTGGGCGACGCCCCCCACCCCGGGGAACACCCCGGCGAGGACGGCCGCGACGGCGACTACGTGGCGGAATCTCATACTCACTCCTCGGGAAGGTCCGACCCTGTGTCGAGTCTCGGGCGTTCGTCGGAGGACGGGCCGCAGCGAACACAGGGCCCAGCGTTGGAAACTCCCACAGCTCCCTGGGCTATCGGCCGCCAGCCCCAGATGCGATTCGGCCCGATCCAGCGTTCCTGAATCTGCCTACGCTCCGGGGGCCTCACCCCCAGTGCAATGAGTGGGAAAGTGTGAGACAGAAGGTGGTACCGCGAGTGGGGGCACGTCACACGCCTATCCCCTGAAGAACAGTGTGACCGCGAGCTTAGCCACGATGGTCCAATCGAAGTCCGTGAACGGTTGCGTCGAGCCGACGACGACGAGGGAGAGGGCCGGAGCGAACGGCAGTGGGACAACGGTCGTGCTGGTGAGGATGGGATCGGGGTCGTAGTCCTGGAACTCCGGCCACAGCAGGCCTGCGCCCAAAGTGGTAAAAGAGTGATCCGTCGACAGGACCTCCCGCTCAACAGCAGTGATGAACGTGGGTGACCAGGTGTCATTCGTCCACGAACTGATCCCATAGGCCCGGAAACCGCGCATCAGCGGCGCTCCGAGGTAGACCTCGGCCACTGGCTTGACGTTGGCCTCGGTGATCAGCGCTCCGGCACCGAACGTGCCGACCTGCGCACCAAGGCGGGAGGGCAAGCAAGCCAGACACCACATCGCCACGCACCCGAACACGAACCGGCGGCACATCACGGTTGTAGAACCGGCTGACTCGGCCACGCGAGGGATCTCTCTCATTGCAGGACCGCCTCCATCATGATGTCGGATCGTGAAAGGGCGTACCTGGAGAGATTCCATCCAACTCATCGACTTTCGCAGGGAACGTTCCCGGTCGGCCCAGGATCTCTCTGATCCTACGATGAGGTGCCCTTGGAACTTGAGGCATCGATCAGCCTGACGGGAATCTAACTCCGTAGCGCCATAGTAGACCGGAGCGCTTGGTCTTGTCGAGGGCTCCGGGTGTCCGGTATCCACCTGGGGAACGGGAGGGCACCGGAGTCTCCGATTGGATCGCCCGAGTCAGGAATAGCAAGAACCGGAAACGTTGCTCGAAGCCCGCTCGCAAAACCGTTTCATTGTTCAGAATAAGGCCATGATCTAGATTGTGGGTTCCATCGAAACGAGCGCGAACCCACATCGAGGTTCAGTCGTGCCAAAAACACAGCCCCCCAGATCCTCTTCTCCCGAGGCTGGTTGCCATATCCGGTTCCGGACCCGTCGCCGGCAGACTGGGATCCTCCTGCTCGCCATACTCACCACCGGCCAGGGATGCTACAGCTACCACGCCACCCAGCTCCCCGACGTCCAACCGGGGGAAGAAGTCCGGGTCGTTCTCGAAGAGGCGGGCTACCGTCGGGTCGCACCAGGTGCTGCCCGGGAGGCGGCGCCCAGGCTGGAGGGGCGGTTCGCCGGCGTAACGGACGACAGCCTGACCGTTCAAGTGTGGATTGGAGAGGCCTACCGGGGAACTCCCTTCGAGTCAGCCTACCAGGATCTGGTCATTCCTTTAATTGACGTGCAGCGTGTCGAGAACCGGGTGCTCTCCGGGAAACGGACCGCCCTGGTGGCCACTGGAGTCGTAGCCTTGATCGCAGTCCTCATCGACTCCCTCGGCCTGGTGAACATTCTGGGTAACGGAGGAGGGGAGGGCATCCCCGACCCGCCCCTTTTCAGGGGAATCGGCGGGGCCCCCTAAGTGAGAGAGTTCCA
The DNA here is from genome assembly GCA_039589815.1 of Gemmatimonadota bacterium. Lineage (GTDB taxonomy): Bacteria > Gemmatimonadota > Gemmatimonadetes > Longimicrobiales > Gaopeijiaceae > JABDNZ01. Next base: position 3,473 of record JBDHGR010000079.1, read on the forward strand.
TTCACTCCCGCCTGGGAGTATTCCTCACGCGATTGTCGAGGGACCTACTGGACTCCTCTGGGAATCACCTCGATGACCCCCCGCTGGTGCCCCAGGCCAAACCGGGCGCTGGCCTCGCCCGACTCATAGTACCGGATCTCATTCACATCGTCTGGCCGCAGCCTACGTAAGAATTCGACACCCCCCATGTCGCTCCCGGTCATGTACACGGAGACCATAGTGGGTGTCTCGTCGGTGATGGACGTCGGGCCCCGGGTCGTGAGCCAGCTCCCTTGCAGCTTCTGCACCGCATCGTAGACCGAGGTAGCGTTGACGTCGATCATCTGCTGGCGGGTGATCACGTTCCGGTTCCCACGCGCGGTCTCAGCCCCGGGCGTGCCGGAGACGCAGGCGGCAGTGAAGAGCGCGAGGCCTGCAAGCATCGGGAGTATTCCGGTTCTCATTGGTCGTGCCTTCTAAAAAGGGGGCTGTAATCGATTCTATCAGTCCAAAAAAGGTGGGCCAGGGAGGTTCCGCCGCCCGAAGGCGAACGCCGGAGCCTCCCCGGCCCTAGTCACGTTAATGGAAGTACCCGTAGTGCACTCCCGATTTTAGGACTCCGCCGACTACCCTCCCGAAGCCCACCAGACTTTCGTGAGCATCCCGTCGTTACTAGTGGGGATCCCGCTGGCGGCCACCGCATCCACGTTGAACTGCATCTCGTCCGCGGGTGTCCGGAGACGCTGGGGGATGGCATCGAGGTAGCGTTCAGCCGGATCCACCAGCGGAACATCCGGGTATCCCGTGCGCCGGAAGTCATGCCAGACCTCGGCCTGAAGGAAGTTGGCCACGTACTTCTCTGTGATGAGCTCCTCCAGCGGGTTGGCCACAGAGCTCAACGGCGGCTGGGCGGCGATGTACGTATCGATGTCCGCCGCCGCCACACCCACATGCTCCATGTTGGCCCGGATCGCCCCCCGGTAGAACGGGTCTGCGGCAGCGGCGCCGGCGATGATCAGCTGGGCCTCTGCCTCCAGGAATTTGATATCATGCCAGGTGATCCAAACATGGGGCATACTGTCGGCGGCGAAGAACTTGCCGATCCTCGAGATGGCGGAATCCGGCTCACCGGGCCCTCCATTCACATTCCCGCGGTAGATAATGGAGGTCGCCACCGTGCAGTCCTCGGTCCTGTAACCCACCCCGACGGGGCATTCCAGGTCCGCGGGCTCAGCCACGATGGGCAACCGCGGGTCGTTGTTGGCCTTGAGCATCTCGATGAAGTACCAGTCGGACCGGCTGCGCTCCCCGTATCCCTGGTCGTCGAACTTGTACCACGGCTGACGGTTACCCGTCCCGCCGGCGAACTCTATGGTGGGCGCCTCGGCTGCGCTCGCGATCCCGGCCCCAAGGGCGGTCAGCGCCGACTGGGCGCGTTCGTTGGAGTTCTCGCCAGGAGCGTACACCAGCCGCATGTGCAGCCGGCCCTTCACCGTGTTGGCCAGCTTCACCCACATGTCCATATCCCCACCGAAGAGGACGTCGGCGTTGCCCGGCGAGGCGCTTGGCATCTGCATTTCGCTGATGGCCTCATCGATCATCTGGAAGGCCGAATTGTATACTTCCTGCTGGGTATCGTACTTCGGGTTCGGGTTAGCTGGATCGAAGGCCTCCGAGAGGGGAATGGGGCCGAAGGCGTCGCTAAGGATGGTCGCAGTCCACGCGAACATGAACTTCGCGATGCCGTGATACGCCCACTCCTCGTCCGGTTCCGCAACAGCCATGATGTTCTTGCATTCCTGCATCACATCGGCGTAGCCGTCATCCCAGAACTCGTCGGAGTCCTGGTTCGCCACCTGGTACCACTGGAACTGGGCGTAGGTGTGACGGTCGTTGTTGTCGGACCACTGCCGCATCCACTCGGTCCCCAATCCCGTGGGGTTGAGCAGGTTGCCGTAACGCATGTCCTCGGGTCCGAGCAGATCGAAGCCGAACTTAACAAGCATCCCCGGCAGCATGAGGGTGATGCGGACGGTCTCGGGGTTGTTGGGGTCCTCGTTTACGTCGAGGAAGCTATCGCAACCGCTGACCCCGAAGCCCATCAGAAGCGCCAGGCAGATTCCGGTGGTCGTCTTCTTGAATCTATTCATAGCTCTGTATCCTTCCCGTGCATTCGCTCGTCGATCAGGGGGCGACATGGTCAGAAGTTGGTCCGGAGGCCGAAGCTGAAACTGCTCAGCGACGGATCCACGAACATGTGGTAATACTGGCCACCCGAGTTGGTGTCACCGTAGTTGCTCCCTTGCGGATCGCCGAGGGAAAAGTCCGTCCAGAAGTGCACGTTGTGAGCAGTGAAGTAGAGCTGGGCCGTCGACAGACCGATGCGATCGAGGACCACGCGCGGCAACTGGTACTGCAGCGAGAGCTCCTGGAGGTTCGTGAACGTGCCCTTCTCCACGTTGTTCTCGCTCCTGAGGTAGCCGCCCAGCTCCCTGCGGTAATAGTTCTCGTCCCTTGTGATCTCGATGTCGTTCGGCAGGCCCGTGCTCTCTCTGATCCCTGGGTAGATGAACGTAGAGCCACGATCCAGGGTCCAGTCGTGAACCCCTCGACCCACCGTGTAGTTCAGCGTGAAGTCGAAGATGTCCCCACCCTGCACGCGGTTCAGCAGTCCCGAAAGGGTGAAGGGACCGTACCTGAATGAGGTGTAGAGGTTGGCGTGCCAGTCGGGCTGGGTGTTGCCCAGGACCATGAGCTCGTCGTGCATGATGGGCCAGCCGTCTTCCCCGATCAGGATCTGGTCGTCGTCGGTCCGCGCGAAGCCGTTCCCCCAGATCACGCCGTACGGCTCGTCTGCCATGATCTGGATGTTGGGCCACGAGTACCCGGCCAGGTAGATGGACACCACTCCGGGCGCCAGACTCTCCACCGTCGACGTGTTCTTGGACCAGTTCATCCGCAGGTCCCAACGGGAATTGGGCGACTGGAAAGGCACCCCCACGAGCGAGACCTCCCAGCCCTTGTTCCTCAGGTCACCGGCGTTGCGGGTGATTGACGAGTAGCCGGTGGACGGAGTGGACGGGACAGAGAAGATCTGGTCGTAGCTCAATTTGTCGTAGTAGGAGAGCTCGAGCGCGGCCCGCCCCTGGAGGAACCGCAGGTCGGTTCCTATCTCGTACTCAGTGGTGCTCTCGGGCTTCAAATTGGGGTTGCCCAGCGAGTTGCCCTGCAAAAAGCCCTGGTTTCCCATGAAGGGCCACTCGACCTGACCTGCGCTGAAGTAGCTGGTCTTCAAGCGGTACGGTGGCGCGTCGCTCCCCACCTTGGCCACCGACAAGCGGAGCTTCCCGTAGTCCAACCAATCGTTCTGCCACCCGAGAGCATCGGTGAACACCACGCTCAGAGCCGCGGAGGGATAGAAGTAGCTGTTGCTCTCCAGGGGGAGCGTGGAGCTCCAGTCGTTCCGCCCCGTCAGGTTCAGATAAGCCCACTCCTTGTAGCCGATGGTTGCCTGGGCGTACAGCCCCATGAGGCGCCGCTTATCCGTCAGGTCTCCCTCAACGTCCTGGTCCAGGAAGTTGTACAGGTTGTAGAGCTCGGGGATGATGATGTCGTCACCGTATCCGGACAGCTCGTCGTTCCGCCGGTCGACGATGTTGAATCCCGCCAGCCCACTCACCGTGACATCCTGGGCGACAGGGGTATTCGCCAGCGACAGGACCAAGTCGTTGTTGATGGAGGTTCGTGAGAAACGCTGCTGCGAGGTGGAGCCGGACAGGAAACCGGCCTCCGTGCGCCACGGGCGCTCGTTCTGATTATAGACTCGTTGCTCGTTGTATGTGTCGAACCCGAGCCGGTTGGAGATCTTCAGATTGTCCAGGATGTCGAACTCGAAGAACTGGGACGTGATCCAGCGGTCGGTGGAGCTGGTGCGTGATTGGTTCTCGGCTTCCCATTCGGGGTGGGGGGTGTTGCTACCCCACATCACCGGGGTGCCGTCCTCGTTCCAAGCCTCTCGGACGTCCAGATTGGGCACCTTGTACCAAAGATCTCTCTCGATTGAATTCCAGGCGTTCGTCAGCCAGACGTTCCCGGTGTTGGCATACATGACCACGGTGTTGGAGGTCAACCGGCTGGTGAGCGGAAGCGTCATGTTGGCGCTGAGGTTGAGCCGCTCCAGCTCCGTGCCGGGGGAGATGCCCTGGTGGTTCGCGTAGGTGCCACCGATGTTGAAGAAACCGCCGGCTCCAAGCCCGCCGGTGGCGTTGAGGGAGGTCTCCGACAACCTGCCGGTCCCGTAGAAGTCACTCCGGGGGTCGACCATCCGGATGCACTTGGCGGGATCCGTCTCCCCGGGACACTCGTGGGCCATGACCGCCGCTGAGACGCTATCCCTATGGGGACCCCAGGCCCTGTTCGTGGTTGGGCTGGTGTATCCTCCTATATCGTAGTAATCGGGCTCGCACCACCCGCCGAGGCTGCCGCTCAGGCCGTTGCAGTAGAAACCGTCCCGGCCCCCGGTGTACGTTGTCTGGTACCCTTCCAGGATGGCCTCCTGCATCTCGTAGCGGGAGTTCAGGGTGAAGCGCGTAGGCGCGCCAGCCTGGCCCTGCTTCGTCTTGATGATGATCGCGCCGTGAGCGGCCCGGGAACCGTACAGGGCCGTGGCGGAGGCACCCCGGAGGACAGAAATCTCCTCCACGTTGTTCATGTCGATGTCCATCGACCGGCTTCCGGCCTGACCGACCTCGAGGGCGAAGCCGCCCTGGTTCTCGGTATCCAATTGGATCGGGACGCCATCGATCACGTAGAGCGGCTGACCGTAGCCTTGGAAGGACGACTCACCCCGGATGACCACCCGGGAGGGGGCTCCCGGCCGGCTGCCGGTCGTGGTCACCTGCACGCCCGCCGATCTCCCCTGGAGCGCCTCGCCGATGTTGAGCTTTGGCATCTCTTCGAGGTCTTCCACCTGCATGTTCTGGACCGCGAAGCCCAGACTTCGCTCGGAGCGCTCGATCCCCAGGGCCGTGACGACGATGCCCTCGACGCTGATGGCCTCAGCGATCATGGTGAAATCAACGACAGCCGGGGTATCCGCGCTGACCGTGACGGTTTCTTCACCGACGGCGAACCCGATCATCTGTACCCGAACGGTATGTTGGCCCACGGGAACATTCAGCAGGATAAAGCGTCCCTGCTCGTTCGTCAGGGTACCCTGCTCTGTGGCCGGGATGTGCACCTGCCCACCCTGCAGCGGCTGGCCAGCCTCATCCACGACCGTCCCGGTGATGGTGCCTGTGGCCTGCGCCGACACAAGGCTGGACGTCGCCAGCATAAATGCCAATGCCACGGCTGGCACCGCGGTGATTCGAACTAACTTTGCTAACATCCCAAACCTCCTTGAGTTAGGGCTCCGTGACAGAAACAAAGGCCGGAAAACCTCCGTTTTGCTCACATTTCGGCTCGAGGACGCAAAAAAACCCGCTGGAGATCCAGGGCAAAGAGCCCCGGAAGCCAAGGGGTTTCACGGGTCCAGGAACCAAAACATAGACAGATCCCAAGCGTTAAAGGATTACCGATTTGGGTTAACCATATACTACTTTTGTGGCGCGAGGGCAAGGGTCTCAGGGTGTCTGAAATGTCACATTCAGGGGGGAGCCTCAGTGGGAGCCGGAGCCCGACGGGGCCGCACAGGAAAAACGCCGACTACGGTCACCGAAAAACTACTCCAAGAGGGCCGCCAAGGATGGGGCAAAGCTCTCTAACCCCGCCCGGGTGTCCACCCCTTTGTGGATCCCCGCGTTCCTTAGCCGAAACTTGCGATCCTCCACTCTCCATCCTAGCCTCATCCCACGCCAACACTAAGGGACACCGAGGGCAGAAGGACCCGGTCATCCAGGCGAAGATCGAGGACATGAAACAGAGGCTGGAAGTCTTCGAACACGGGATGAACGCCGAATTCTGGGCGGTGATCGCCGGGATCCGGAGGGATGTGACACCTTATATCACTCCGTGGAGTACCTGATACCGCCCCGCCAACTCCGAAATGGCGCGGCCAGAAGCCGTCGAAGAGAAGGTTGCCGTGCCGCCCTCAGCTCAGCAGGTCAGATGATCATCAACCGAACTAGACTCGCCGCCGCCACGATTCTCCTGGCGGCCTCCGCAGCAGCCCTGGTTGCCGGCCCCAACCGGTACGGCCACTCCGACCGCGTGGAGCGGCACATGCTTCCACCTGTGTCGACTGGACCCATGGACCCGGCCTGGAGCCCGGATGGCCGGTGGATCGCCGTTTCCATGCGGGGAGACATCTGGAAAGTCCCGTCGGAAGGCGGCACGGCGATAGCCCTCACCCAGGGGCCGGCTTATCACTTCGAGCCGGCGTGGAGCCCTGACGGCGACCGGATAGCCCTCACCATGGACGTGGAAGGGAACCTCGACATCGGGATCGTGGGCGCCGACGGCGGTGGGGTGGAGCGAGTCACAGCCCATGAAGCGGTGGATGTTGAGCCGGAGTGGAGCCGGGACGGAAGGAGCCTCTTTTTCGTGAGCGCCAGGGCCGGCGGGTTTCGGATCTTCCGGCGGGACCTCGAAACCGGAGCCGACACCGTGGTGGTAAGCGGCATCCAGCCCGCCGTTTCTCCCGACGGCACTCTACTCGCCTACGTGGCTTCGGTTCGCGGCCGCCTCGGAACCGGCGGGATCTGGGTCAAAGAGCTCCCCGATGGCGAAGAGCGTCTCGTTCATTACGAGGAGTCCGAGTACCGGATGAAGCCCGCCTGGACGCCCGACGGATCGGCCCTCCTCTACGTTTCCGACGAGATGGGGTCTAACGACATCCGGATCGTCCCGGCCTCCGGGGGAAACCCCAACCAACTCACGGTGGACGGCCAGGGAGAGTTCTCCCCTTCCCCGAGCCCCGACGGCTCCCGCTTCACCTTTGTGTCGAATCGGACGGGGCCCAAGGTTCTCTACACAGCCGGTACCGGGGGGGGGCCCCTGGATTCCTGGGATGAAGTCCGTATTCAAAACCGCGCTTCCCGAACCCCTTCGGGTCGGGTCAGGATAAGAGTCACGGGGCCGGATGGGGCGCCGATGCCATCACGGATCCAGCTGCTCGCCAGCGACGGCAGAGCCTACGCCCCGGACGGAAACTACCATCGGGTCATCTCGGTGACGGAGACTCATTACTTCCACACGGGAGGGGAGTCCGAGGTGGAGGTGCCGGCGGGGCCCGTGGAGATCGAAGCGGTCCGGGGGTTCGAATATCGACCCGGCACGGCTACCATCGATGTCAGGGCTGGAGAGACGGCGACCGCCGAGATCCGCCTGGAACGCCTGGTGGACCTGCCGGCCATGGGTTGGTATTCCGGGGATACCCATCTCCACGACCTGCACCAGGGTCGTTTCGGTCTCACCCACGAGCAGTTCTTCCTTCAGCTGGTGGCGGAAGACCTCCACGTTTCGAATCCCCTGATCCATATGGACGGAACCCGCCTCATGGGACGCTGGGAGGATTTGACCGGAGAACCCCACCCTCTCTCCACCGCGGACCATCTATTCCAGTACGGGACTGAATTCCGGGGATCCCTGGGGCACATCGCCATGATCGGTCATCAAGACTACATCCTTCCCTTTATCGGAGGGGCCGGAAGCACGACCTACGCACAGCCCGAGTTGGACTTGAGCTATGTGGACCGGGCCCGGGACCAGGGGGGACTGGCGGGATTCCCTCACCCCTATTTGGGCCAGACCTCCACGCCGGCGGGTGTGGCTTCGACGCTCATCCCCCTTGATGTGGCGCTGGGCCGCGGCGACTACTACGACCTCGGGGCCATGTATTCCGACGAGATGAACTCCACGGCGGTGTACTACCGGCTCCTCAACTGCGGATTTCGGATCGCGGCCACGGGAGGCACGGACAACTTTTCCGATGTTTGGAGGGATCCTCCGCCCGGAGGAGACCGGACCTATGTGCATATCGAAGGACCCCTCAGCGTGGAGGCCTGGTTGGATGGCGTGAAGCGCCAGCGGACCTTCATGTCCACGGGCCCCATTCTCTTCCTGGACGTCGCCGGCCGGGAGCCAGGGGAGGAGATCACTCTCGACGCCGGGGGGCCGGAGGCGCTCACGGTCTTGGCCGAGGCCACCTCCATAGCACCCATGGACCAGCTGGAGATCATCGTGAACGGGCATGTGGCCCAGACGGTGGAAGCGGTGGACCCCCATCACCTCGTGTTCGAGGGTGACATCCCTGTGCCCGAAGGGGGGTGGATCGCGGCCCGGGTCCTGGGACCCTCATCCCGCTACGTGACCGACAGCTATGCCTTTGCCCACACGAGCCCCGTTTATGTCGTGAGGGGTGGCCGGGTATTTCGGTCGGCCGAAGACGCCCGCTTTCTGGCCGAGGCGGTTGATGCGGCCTGGCAACGGGCAGATCGTGGGCCCTGGCGGTCCGAGGAGGAGAGGATCCGATTCAAGGACGCCGTGGATGAGGCTTTGGCCGTGTACCGGAACATGTTCCAGTAAAAGCCATGCAAATCAACCCTCCTCGGGCTCCCTCCTGAACTTGAAGATGGGGTAGACGACCGGGTGGGCCTCGGCGCCCAGCTCCCGGAGGACCTCGTCCAGCACCCACCAGGCGACCATCCCGTCTCTGGCCTGGGGTTCCAGGAAATAGAAGGCCGCGTTGGCCATGGGTTGGGCCATATCCACGAAGTAGGTCCCTGCTGGAAACTCCCGGACGGAAGGCCCAAAGAAGCCGCCATCCAGCACCGTCATCTCGTATCCGCCTCGGTTGACCTTTCGCATCCGGTCCACCACGAACTCTTCACCCTCGGCGGTCATGG
>JBDHGR010000080.1:0-12199 GCA_039589815.1 Gemmatimonadota bacterium
CGTGAATGCCACCCTGGCATAGTCCTCGGTGAAATCACCGCTGGTTGGAGCTTCGTCGTCATCGAAGAAGGGCCTGGCTTCGCCGGCCTGCAGGGTGATGACCCAAAGGCGGTTTTCGGCGTCGTCGCCTTCTCCCCGGCGCGAGGTAAACAATACCCGGCCGTCGGGAAGCCACCGCGGGGTGCTCTCCCCGCGAGCTGAGTTCGTCAGTTGAAACGACTCCCCGGACTCGAGGTCGTGAACCCAGATGTGTGTGATACTCTCCCACTCTTCCTGGTCCATTTCCCGCTTTGTGAACACCAGCTTGGTGTTGTCTGGGGAAAGACGATACCCCCCCCAGGAGGGAAGCAGCAGAGACTCCTCCATTGTCATGCGCTTCTTTCCATCGTGGGGAACGGCGTCCTGCGCGAAGGCAGGTGAGGCCAGAAGGAGTACTGACAGAAAAGGCAGAAGACCGCGCAGCCCGGTATTCATGGGATCCTCCTGAAGAGTGATTTGTCTCAGGGAATGTACGATGGATCCTCGGATGAGGCTTGGGGCTGGATTATTCTCTTCGGGCGATCCGGTGGTACACCAGGAAGGCGGCCCCGGCGAAGAGGAAGATGATGGCCAGGGCGATGGGCTGTTCCCGCATGCCCTCCGGCATCAGCTGAACCCCGATCAGCGCAACCCCAATGGCGATGGTGATGATCCCCATCTTGAGGGACCCAGGGACATCGGTGGTACCCCGCATAAGAGCTTCGATCTGCTCAGCGGAAACGGATTCTTCCGCCAGCTTCCTGCGCGTGTTGTTGGTGGAGAGGACCTGGGAAATGACCGCCACCATGACGTACAACCCCCCGAGAATGATCATCAAGGATAGGACTTCGCCGTAGTCCATGGGAGTCTCCTGGCTCAAGAAAGTTTTTCGGGATTGAAACAACTTGAGAACGGCACCGGGATTGAAGCAACTTGAGAACGGCACAGAGTGTACCGCAAGGAAAAACTCAGGCGTTCCTGGCCCCAATCTCTCCCACCAAGACCCTCCCTTCCCGAACCATCGCCTCGTCATCGATCCAAACGGTCGGCTCTCGGAGTATGGCGTCGAAGTGGGTCTTTGCCGATACCCTGCCCCCGAGGTTGGTAGACGTCCCTATCCCCAGGTGAACCGTACCGTCTACCCCCTCATCGTTCAGCATTTCTCCGGTGAACTCGGTGCAGTCCGGGTTCAGGCCGAAGGCGAACTGCGCAACGTTGTAGACCCAACGGTCGTTCTGTGCGGCCAACAACTCCGACAGCAATTGGGCCTGTTCTCCTCCTTGGATCGCTGTTACGAACCCTGCCTTCACTGTGAACTCGACAGGCTCTTCAATCACCCCAATGCCGTAGTAGGGAATACTCCCATCTACCACCAACCGCCCGCTGGCCGTCCCCTGGGCCGGTGCACAATTGGCTTCGATGTTGGGAACCGCAGTGAAGCCCGGGCCATCCAGAATGCAGGCATGGCTGTTTCCTGTGACCTCCTCCAGGCTCATGGAAAGCTCGGTGCCGGAAGGGTTGATCACCCTTAGGACAGAGCCGGAGGTGAGACGGGAGGCCAGCTTTTCGCAGACCGGCTGCCGGGCCCGAAAATCCGTGAACAGGCCCCCTTCACTCATCATACGGGAAGTAAACGCTGTCATGGACAACACCCGGCTCCCGCCCGCGATGGCCTCCTTCACCGCCCGGGTGTGGGCCATAGCCAGAGTCACCGGGAGGAATACGACATCGGCAGCAGCCAGGGCCGCGGAAACGGTAGCCGGCGGCTCCTCGTTATCGATGCTCCGGGGTGGAGGGAGGACAAGACTGGGAATCCCGCCTGCTGCCGAGATGGCCTCCGACAGAGCGGTGGCGATGGCCCGGCGTTCGGGGTCCGCCACCACAGCCACCTGTTCCCCGGGTCGAACTCCGGCGCAGTCGTTCACGAGAATAGCCGCGCCTTTTCTCATGGGGGGACCCCCAGCCCCTGGCCGGCGCCTTCCTTCACCCCATAACCTCCTTGTTCCTTTGAACGACCCTATCGTCCACCTCGATGGTGGGCTCCCACATGAGAAGATCGTAGTGGGTGGGAGCCACGATCTCACCTCCCAGAGTATGACTCGTCCCGATACCGATATGGATGGTCCCGAGCACCCCCTCGTCTTCAAGCATCTCCCCGGTTAGGCGGGCTTTCGGGTTCAGTCCTACTCCCAACTCGGCCACGTTGAAGCAGTTGTGGTCTCCGAAGGAGGAGAGATACGTCCGCAACCGATCGGCTTCCGCCCCTCCTTCCATCCTCGTGATGAATCCATCCTCCATGGTGCAGACCACGGGGTCCTGAAGCACTCCGATGCCCAGATAGGGGATGGAGGCGTCGGCCACCAGACGTCCGTTCGCGCTTCCTGTGACAGGAACAACGTTGACTTCGATGTCGGGAACGGGTGCCAACTGCCCCGGCTCCGGTAGGTTCGTGAGAACGTTGGCAGTCCTCCCCTCAATGGAAAAAGAGAGGTCGGTTCCTCTCGGAGACGTGAGCCGAACGCAACCTCCGTCGGTAAAGGCGTCGCCGATCCTATGGCATACTGAGGCCTGAGCGTGGAAATCCGTCTCCAGCAGGGCCGGGCTGGTGAGGATATCATCGGTGTATGCCGTCATGAGAATCGCTCGAGCCCCAGCTTCCAGAGCAGACCTCATGGCTCGGGTATGGGTGATCGAGATGCTCACCGGGGAGAAGATCACCCCGGCTTTAGCCATGGCTTTGGCCACCGGACCAGGTGGCTCCTCCCCGTCCTGCCTCCTGACCGGCATCAAACAAGTGGTCACCACGCCTCCGCAGGCCCGGCAAGCGTCCTCCACCAACCCAGCGAACCGCTCCATCTCCGGATCCGTCACGATCACCACGGCCTCGCCTTCACCCACACGGCCGTTCACTTCCACCAAACGCCTGGCGCCCCGGAGGAGGTCTCCTTTTCCAAACCCAGTGCGCGCCATCCCGCCGCCCGACTCACTCATGAGATCCCCCGAATAACTCGTCAAAACGGTTGTCAAAGATGATGGCTGTATAGCCATCGTCGGTACAGTTGGTGGCCGTCCGGAGCATGTCCGGGATCCCGCCGGAGAGGGCGATCCAACTGGCGATGAAATCTCCCTGGGCCTGGCCTTCCAGCCCAAGCACATTGGCAAAGAGCGTCGCACTCCACAGAGCGGTGCCCATTCCTGCAGGAAGCCCCGGTGCAGCGATGGTGAAAAGTACGATGGCCGGCCAGGCTGCCAACATGGTGACCCAACTCAGGTCGAAGCCGAACACATAGTGGATGACGAACGGACCGTAAGCCAGATAAGCCAATGCGCTCGCGTCCAGATTCGCCACCGCCCCGAAAGGGATCACGAAGTCCGCCACCTCGTCCCGGACCCCAACCCTTTTGGCAGCGGCCAGGTTCACCGGAAGGGTCGCCAGAGACGAACAGGTTCCCGCTGCAAATACGGCCGTCGGGATGTAATAATCCCGGACAACAGGACCCACCTCCCGCCGGCCTACCCACCGAACCAGAACGAAAGTGTAGAAAGCCCACCAAACCAGACAGAGAATGACCGTATAACCCGCCATGGAGAGGTAATGAGAAACCCCCAACCGAGCCCCGAACCGCACACCCAAGTTGATTCCAAAAGCGAGAATCAGAGGAAGCAGTACGTACCCCAACCTTGTTCCGGCCCCCTCGATCCATCTGGCGACCCGGGCCAGCACCGCATAGGTGGGATCGTGTCGGGCTCCGAAAAAGCCTAGGAGAACCCCTGCCAAGATGGCCAGGAGTGGAAGAGAAGCACCCCCGGAACCGAAGGACCGAAGCATGTCCAGAGCTTCGGCGAACGCACCCCCCTCCCCGGTGGTGAAGGGAATGCGAAAGACAAGGGAAGAGGCCACCAAGGCCAGGAGCCCCGCCACGGCGGATGTTCCCACGTACCAGAGGACGACGGATCCAGCGAACCTCCCGGCCAGCCCTCGTCGGACCAGGGTGGCAATGGCAGGACTGAGGGCCGCCAGAATCAGGAGGGGAACCACGGCCACGACGCCCCGGATCAATAGGGAAGTGCCGTCGGCCACGGGAGTCAGCGGGCCGGGAAAGACCCCGCCGAAAATGAGCCCCACAAGAAGGGCGATGAAGGTCCAGACGTAGGAAGGGATGGGTCCGGGCTGGATCAACACGTCAGAAACCAGGTCGCCAGCTGATCACTTCTCGCAATACACCTTCACGGCATCCATGTCCGCAGCCAAAGCCTTGGTCAGAAAACCTTTCATCATGAGAGGGACCAGGAACCTTCGTAGGAACCTGTACGGTTCAGCGGCCGTGGAAAGCGTCGGGATCGTGCTCTCGCCATGGGCCTTCACGGTGAACACCGATTCCCAGATCGTCCCGCCGGCGTCCGAAACCAGACGAACTCTGTCGTTCTTCTCAAACTTGATAGACCTGGATGAGATTCCCGCAGGTATCATCGAAAGTTGCGACAGTGACCGTCCCCATCTCAGTGGGGCCGGAAAGGAAGCTCACGCCCCTACCCATTAGCCTTTGGCACTCCCCATGGATGTCGTCGTAAGAAAAGGCGGTGAGAGGAATTCCCGCATCGTAAAGAGCCTTCTGGTATGCTTTGGCGGCGGGGTTCTCGTTCGGTTCCAGCACTAACTCCAAGTCTTCCGGGCCATCGGGAGAAACGACGGTGAGCCACCTGAAGTCCCCCATGGGAATATCTTCCTTTTTCACGAACCCAAGGACCTCAGTGTAGAACTCCAGTGCCTTGCCCTGGTCGGAAACGAGGACGCTGTTCAGCTTGATATTCATGGATGCAGGCTCCAAGAGAAAGGGAACAAGAGCGTGCGATAAACTTCAGGGACCGTCTACCAATCCCAACGGCTTCCGAAGCTCGTAGATATGAACATACTCGACCTCGAACTCGTCCCTGTGGAGGCCCATAACATAGTCCTCACCAATTTCCAGAACCTGGACCTGAGGTAAAACCATCTCGCCGAGGAGCGAACCGCCAGAATCAAAAACCAGGTAATCGACGGACGGGGATTGCGAGCCCTCCGTCGGGCCCAATCGGACCCAGAGATTCCCTCGCACATCGAGAGTCAGCGCAGAGAACTGGGGGCGTTCGGAAGGTACTGGCACCTGATCTAGAACAGAAAGGATGTCCTCTTCCCGCAGCTTCATGCCGAGAAGCCTGAGGTTTTGCTCTCGCCACTCCGATACTTCCTCCGATTTCACGCTACCCGACCTAGGATCCCAGCGAATCAAGGTCCGTCCCCCGTCCGAATCAAAGCAATGGACCTGCGGGCTTACTCTGTCACCCATGCAGATCCTCGGGGGTTCTCCCTCGTAGGCCATATCGGTGCCGTCAGCCAGGGGGGGAGCCAGCGGAAACAGACCCCAAGGGGCATCCACTGTGACCTTCGCCGTGTCGGCGAACAACATGAGCGTGTCGACAGAGGACAGGTCTCCCGCCACCCTTAGAGCCCCGCTTCGAGAACGGGTGAAGCCTCTGGGGGCTTGGACGATGGTTGTGCTGCCTTTCGCCCCGTTCTTTACTACAACTCCCTCTTTTTCCGACAGCCGGATGAGAAGATCGCCATCGGCCAAGAGATCGATACTACCGGGGTAGAGCGGCGGATCGACTACCTCCGTCATTATCCCGAGATCCAGTGTCTCCACAGAGGCGAGGACACCCCCCTGGTCGAACTGAGTGAAGCGGAATAGCTGGCTGTCCCAGACAACCGCGGAGTCACCAGAAGTAATGAGCACCGAGTTCGGGTCCTGGAACTCACCCGGCCCCGATCCCCGCCCACCGAAGGTCAGGAGGTAGTCTCCCTGTTCATCATAAAGCCGAACGGTCTGGGCGCCCCGATCCACCACAACCACAGCGCCGTCCGAACGGCGTGCAGCATCGGAAACGCTCATCAACTGCATTTCTTCCGGCCCGGTGAGACTACCGATGATCAGGGAAGGATCGGAGGGGACCTCCCAGCCACCACCCGGTTCCCACTGGGGCGACCGGCTTTGAACGATCCTTATGCCGGAGCTGTCCGTGACTTCCAGGTGGGGAGTCGCCTCCGGCACCGAGTTACATGAGGAAGACCCGGTGACACAGAGGATGCCGGCCAAAAAGACAACGCGTACTCTCATGAAGAGACGGTGTCGATCCGTCGGCTGACTGGCAAGGTCTATGAGGGCCCCCGTAGCGACCCGTTTGCGCGGCTCACCGACACCGCCTACTCGCGACACCCCGTCCTCCCGCGGGTCGCACCCCAGTAGGCCCCGCGCCGAGATCGCGCAGGTCAGGACGAGGAACATGGACCCATCCACACCCCCCCTCGAAAAGGCAGCGGGTTTGAGATGGATGGATCCCCGCCGCAACCATGTGCGGACCGCCGGCTTCCTTCACCCGTTTCGCACCCTTTTCCGAACTCCGGCCAAAGGGCACATTGTCATCCATGCATGTTCCGACTCACTCTCAAAGAAGCCCGTTCCTCACCCTCGGGTTACTCATCTTCCTGGCGACCGGGCAGGCGGCGGCCCAAGGCACCGGCGCCGTAACCGGGCGCGTCATCGCCGCCGACGGGACCCCTGCCGCCGATGCCGAAGTCCGAATCCAGGACCTGGTCCGGCGAGTATCCGTCGGAGAGAGCGGTCAATTCCTGTTCCTGAATCTCCCCGCCGGCAGCTTCCTCATCGAAGCCACAAGCCCACGGTTTGGTAGGGCTGTGGAACGAGTCGAGGTCCAGGACGGAACCACCACCACGATTTCACTGGAGATGGACCCCCTCTTTCAACTGGACGAGCTGGTGGTCAGCGCCGGACCCACCTCAGCTCGAAGGTCCGAGACCTATCAGCCCAGCTCGGCTCTATCGGGCTTGGACCTGGCGAGAGCAGCCCAGAGCAGCCTGGGAGAGACGCTGGCCGGAGAGCCAGGTGTCACATCTACATACAACGGACCGGGTGCCAGCCGCCCCCTCATTCGAGGCCTCGGAGGAGATCGGGTCCGGATCCTGGAAGGCGGAGTGGGTTCGGGTGACGTCTCAGGCCAGGGACCGGATCATGCTGTTGGCCTTGAGCCCCTGGCTGCTGAACGAATCGAAATCGTCAGGAGTCCTGCTACCCTCCTTTACGGAAGCTCGGCCGTGGGCGGGGTCGTGAACGTCATCGACAAACGGATTCCTCGAGAAGATCCTGGGGCTGCTATCACCGGCACCCTCACAGCCTTGGGGGGAACGGTAGCCGACGAGAGAACCGGAGCCCTCGAGCTGAACGGAGCCCTGGCCACAGAGTGGGCTTGGCACCTGAGCGGCCTCCGGCGCTCCGCCGCTGACATCAAGATTCCTGGATTCGCAGAACACCAGCACGATGGGGAAGGAGGAAGCCCCGGGGAAGACGAGGCGGAAGGAACCTTGGAGAATTCGTCTGTCGAGACGACCCGGGCCGCCCTTGGTTTTTCATGGATTGGACAGTCTGGATTCCTTGGAGCATCCATCTCCGGGCTGAACACGGACTACGGGGTCCCGGGCCATGGACACGGCCACGAAGGTGAAGGGCCCGGAACCGGCGAGGAGGAGGAAGACGAAGAGGACGTGGTCATAGGAATGGAGCAGCGGCGTTTCGACCTGGAGGGGTCCTGGCGTTTTCCGCAGGACAGGATCCAGGGGGTGAAAGGCCGCTTCGGGTTCGCTGATTACCTGCATACCGAATTCGAGGGCGAAGAAGTCGGCACACGCTTCACCAACCAGCAGTGGGAAGGGCGCCTGGAGGTGCAACACGCCCTTACCGAATCGTCCTCTGGCACGGTGGGATTCCAGGCCATGGGGAGAGACTTCGCCGCCGAGGGCGACGAGGCTTTCGTGCCCCCGGCCAACGCCCTGAGTGTCGCTGCGTTCTTCTTCGAGGAACTCGATTTGGAGTCCGTCCGGTACCAGATCGGGGCCCGGGCCGAGGTTCAGAGGCTTGATCAGAGTGGCCAGGGTTTCGAAAAGAACCACTTTGGGTTTTCCGTCTCCACGGGCCTGAACTGGACCCTCTCCGAGCGAGCGGGGCTGGCCCTTACCGCCGCGCGATCACTGAAACTCCCCAGCCTGGAAGAGCTCTTCTCTGACGGCCCCCACGCTGCAACCTTCTCCTATGAGGTGGGCAACCCTGACCTGGATCCGGAAACAGCCTATTCCTTCGATGCCACTCTTCGACTCACCGAAGGCACCTTCCGAGGGGAATTCACGGGCTTTTTGAACCTGTTCAAGGGGTTCATCTTTCAGGACTTCACCGGGGAGGAAGAAGACGGGTTGCCCGTCCTGGTTTTCGACCAGAACGATGCCAGGTTCATGGGACTCGAGGCAGTTCTGGAGTTCGACCTGATCCACCGGGGGAAGCACCACCTGCTGGTGGAAGGCTGGAGTGACCTCGTCCGGGCTGAACTCACCGATCTGAATCAGTACCTGCCAAGAATCCCGCCTCTTCGGGTCGGAACCGGCCTCCGATATGACGGTGGCATTCTGAGAGGCGACTTCGGAATCACGGTGGTGTCCGACCAGGACCGCGTCTCTCCCTTCGAGGAGGAGACAGAAGGTTACACGATGCTGGACGGATCCTTCGGATACCGGCTCTTCAGCAGTGATATGGTCCACGACTTCGTAGTCCAGATGTCCAACCTCACGAACCGGGAAGCCCGGCAACACACGTCTTTCCTCAAAGAGCTTGCCCCCCTCCCGGGGAGGGAGATCCGGCTGATCTACCGCGTCCACTTCTAGCCCTGAGGCGCCGGCGATTCATCGGCTTCCTGCTTCCCCCCTCTCCAGCAGGGCTTGAAAACGCGGATCATCCCGAAGGGCGTCAAACCGAAGATCGGCCTCCAACCAGGCCGGCGTAAGCCAGTCCGAGGGAGCACCGATAACGGGGAAGGACCAAGATGGTGCCGCGCCTTATGGGTCAGCAAGGAAGTGTGGGCACCGACATGGGCGGGCCTCACGCACCGTCGATTCGAATCTCAAACAGAGCCTGCCACAACTTCCCAGTCAGAAAGAAAACCCCTCGAACCGGGTCATGGGCGATCCCATTCAGGACCGCCTCCGGACTCGGCGATCTTCTCGCGGCAACGGACAGACGGTATGCGTCCAACTCCCCCACCACCTGCCCCGTCAGTTTATTGATCCGCACAATTCGGTCGGACTGGAAGATGTTGGCGAAGATGTCAGTTCCCACACACTCCAACTCGTTCAACTGGGAAACAGAATACCCGTCCTGCGTGACCCTGAGTTCTTCCAGAACTTCGAACGTTCCAGGATCTCTCCGCAGAAGACGGTTGCTCCCATCGGACATGAACAGGACTTCGCCGTCGTAACAAAGGCCCCACCCCTCCCCCTCATACTCCAAGCTCCTTTTGAGGGAAAGGGAGTCTGAGTCATACACGAAGGCTTGCCCCGACTTCCAGGTGAGCTGGTAAAGCTCCGAGCCCACCAGAGCCAACCCCTCTCCAAACAGATCGTCGTCGAGGCGCGTGCTCCGGAGGACCTCGCCGGTCTCGAGGCTCACCTTTCGCACGCTCGAGGTGCCGTATTGACCCGTACTCTCGAATAGGAAGCCGTCGTGAAAGACCAGACCCTGCGTATAGGCCTCGGTATCGTGGGGGAGCGATCGGAGTACCTCATACTCCAGAGACTCCACACCCCGGTCACAGGCGGTGGGGCCCCATAACAGTATGGCCGACAATAGGACGGTTCTCTTCATTTTTCTCAGACCGCTCCCATCAAAAAGAAACGCGAAATGAGAAGGGGGCATCGTTGCCCGGCCCACGGTTAAGAATGTACGTCGCCTTCCAGGGTCGAAGGAGTCTGTTCACCCACAGCCCTCACCTCTGCCTTGAACGCCTCCCACCCCTTTGGTTGGATGAGGTCGTCGGAGATGGAAGCTATCACCTCGGCCTCACGCCAAGCCTCAGTGAGGCGTCCCAGTTCTCCTTCCATCGCCCGTCGCTCCTCGGCCTCGAACAAAGCCATCTCCATGGCTAGCAGGATGGGCTTGGGATAGTGCCGGAAGGCGACCCATTTTGGCTTCAAAGCTGCAGCATGGGTGAGGTATCTCTCCACACCACCACCCTCTGCGATCTCCTTTACTGCATCCGAAATGGTCACAAACTTCGGGGTCCGGTGGTTCAACAAGGGCAACGCCCGGCGTGCAAGACGAATAGCCTCTTCCCCGGAGAATTCCTTCCATTTGAAAGCAAAGGTCTCCCCCCCGGTGACGGGGACACGTTCCGTTCGCTGAACATGGATCGACCAACCCGGAGAAACCTCGGACGGGGTAATGCCCCCGGCCCTCAACTGGGCCCTTCCGACACGCTGCGGAAGCCCTCGATCCACCTGCCAGGTGGGATCTAGTCGAGAAAGCCAAACGAGAGGGAGGGCGGGCGCGATCAGGATGCCTCCAACCAGTGCAAACGGGGCCAGAACAGGAACCAAAGGCGCCAAGGCTATGCCTGCCGCCCAGGCTGTGCTGGATTCGAGCTTCAGGATTCTCCCACCCCTGACGCTGGATTTCAGCCGACGTTGACGCCGGCCGAAGCGACTCCCCCACCTCCACGCCGCGAATTCTCCAGGAACCGGGTCTCCGACGCGAACGATCTCGAGACCTCCGGCCAACCGAGCTAAGCCGATCTCCGAAGTGGAGTACCGGGCAGGAGTATCTCGATAGGCCCGCTCGAGGGCTTCGACGGCTTCCCACCGTTGTTCGATGGGCACGAGGTTCCACCGTTCACATTTTGGGCAGACGATCCAGAGTCGCCCTTTCAGGCCATCAAAAGAAAGGCGCCGCCCGACCTGGAACTCTTCCAGGTCTTCGTTTGCTCCGAGGTCAGATGAACAGACGATGCAGTGATTCCACATTCCCAACTCAACGGATGCCACAGGAAGGGTGGGTCGGGTTCCGGAGCAGCCGACTACCCGCGATGGGAGAGGCCGAACTCGAGTTGAGCCAGGGAAATGTCTTGTTCGAAAGGGGAGTAACCATCGATCTCGAGTTCGTCCTCATACCTGCTCAACAAAGTAGTGTGCGCAGCCAGATAGAGCCTAACCTCTCGCCGCTCCAGTGGCCGGACCTGGATCTCAGCACCCACACCAAAGCCGGACATATCCTTGTCGGCGGAGGGTGATCGGCCACTGACGACCCCGGTCCGCTCGTTTTCGATCCACACCCGCCGGAATCCTGGAACCACTCCGAATTCGAACCGTTTCCCAGAATGCAGCGTCACCGGGATCGAAAGCACCAGCGCGTTGAGTCCTGAACGTTCCCGGCGAGCTTCATCAGCGCAGTCAGTTTCCATCTCGGGCTGGATGAATCCCACGCATGTGGAACCGAAGCTGCTGAAGCTGTCGCGAGACCTCTCGTATCCTACCCGGAATCCGATCAAGCGGTGAAGCCGCACGCCGGCGGAAAAGCTGACTCCCAGTGGGCTGCCCAGGAGATCGTGGTCCGGTCGAGAGTAGACCGAACCCAACCTGACTTCCTGGGCACCTGAGGAAGCGGCCACCGAAAGGAGCAGTGCCATAAGGATCACGTAGGGGAGTCTCAACCTTCTCTCACCGTATCCCATCGGGGTGATGGAAGCTCGCTCATGACCGAGGGCCTTCCTGAGAGGAGAACGACGAGAACGACCAAGATGTGACGGGAACCGTGCTCCCTGCGGCGGCGGGCATCAACCGCTTTTCTCAGTCGCTCCCTCAGGAGGCTCCCCACTCCCTACCATTTGAGGCCCCCCATTTCCCGTCAGGGCTTTCTGAATCTCCCGACGAGCGCGCAACTTGTTGAGGAGCCGGTTTTCTCCGGTCACACTGGTCACGCCCAACCCGGCACCGAATCCCATGAAAGCTCCCCCGAGGACCCCATCCAACAGCCACCCCCATTGCGGATAGAGGGCATCGAAGCCTCCACCCTCAAAGAGGTAGATCCCAAAAACGAGGCTGGCGACAGCCAACAGAACCCCTACCACGCGGACCGCCCACACCAGGAAGGGATCCCTGCCTGGGTCCAAATCCAACTCAAGGTCAGGTTTCATGGCCGCCATGGTGATCTTCTAGAACGGGTTCGAGGCTTCAGGCCTTATCGATTTCGGGGATCGCAGGCTTGGGCAGCGCGGGTATGAGGTCGGTACTCGGGTGGTCCTGGGTGGCGAC
>JBDHGR010000081.1:0-14604 GCA_039589815.1 Gemmatimonadota bacterium
AGCCCCTCATGGACCTCCAGTTGTTGGGTCGTCGGGGGGAAATCCGACCCGCCCATGTATCCGGCTAGACTGGTGAGTTTGGCGTAGAGCTGCCGGGGCCACCTCAGGGCATCCTGACCCGCGCTCCCACCAGACATGCGAAGGTCTGTCAAACCCATCTCCAGGGCGACAAGGGATTCATCCAGACGGTCCCCGGCGGAAAGGATCTCTTCGGCCCTTTCCCTCCCTACCACCAACTCCCTCAGATCCTCGATTTGAGCCCTGACCCGCTCGGCATCGTTGATGAGGTCGACCACCCTGTTCGTCTCTTCCCTCAGTTGGAGGATCACGTCGAACTGGGCTTGGATGTCAGCTTCGCTCCCAGTCGACGAAGGGTCCTTGAGAAGGGTCAGGGGAGCCGTAAACTCTTCATCACCCACGGTGAGCCTCACGGTATATTTTCCGGGGGAGGCTAGAGGGGAGACCCTTCCTCCATCCCCGGCTGGCCTCCAACCGTCTTCCCCCAACGGCACATGGCTGTGCTCCAAGACCTTGGTCCGCATCCTCGGCGTCCTGGAGGCCTCGTACCGGAGGCTCCAATGCACACGGTGAAGACCTGGATCGCTTGAAACCCCACCCAGATCGCTCACAACCTCCCCACCTTCATCCAAGATGCTGATCGTCACCCGGCCCTCCGCGCCCTCACCCAGATAGTAGTGAATGGACGCCCCGGCCTGGGGATTCTGGCCGGCGCCCGGATCCTCGGGCTGGCTGACGCGGCCCTCTTTATTTCGGAAGCGGTAGGCTGGCCGCGGCTCAAAGAGATGCCCCGTCGAAGCCAGCGCTTCATCCGTCAGTTGCTGGAGGGGTCTGATGTCATCCAGGATCCAGAACCCTCTTCCATAAGTCGACACAACCAGGTCGTTGAAATGGTCCTGGATGGTGAGCCAATGGACGGGGGCGTGAGGCAGGTTCGTCTGCAGGGGCACCCAGTCCCCCCCATCGTTGAACGACACGAGGAGTGAGTTTTCCGTCCCGAGGTAAAGGAGGCCCGGACGGACTGGATCCTCCCGGATCACATGGACGTAGCTGAAGATGCTCTTCGGGATACCAGCACTGATCAGCGTCCAGGTTTCCCCGTAGTCGGTGGTCTTGTAGGCGAAGGGATCGGTGTTGTTCACCTGGTGGAGGTCCACGGAGATGTAGGCCGTGGCGGCATCGTAACGTGACGGCTCGATGTTGCTCACGGTGCCGAGGGGAGGAAGCCCGGGAATGTTGTCGGTCACGTCGGCCCAACTCCCCCCGCCATCCCTGGATATATGCACCAACCCATCGTTGGAGCCCGTCCAGATCACCCCCTCCTCCAGCGGGGACTCGGCGATGGCGAAAAGAACTGCCGCATATGTGGGGCTGGCATCGTCCGGGGTGAGGCCCCCGGTCTTCCTTTGCAGGCTCTTGTCGTTGGTTGTGAGGTCCGGGCTTATGACGGAGTAGCTATGGCCCCCGTCCGTGGTCTGGTGAACGTGCTGACTACCCACGTAAACCCGGTTGTGATCGTGCGGTGAGATGGCCACGGGAAAGGTCCACTGGAACCGGTACCGCAGCTCGCCCGCCGGCCATCCCTCCGGGTTGTCCGGCCAAACGCTCACATTCCTGCTATGGCCCGTTCGGAGGTCGTACCGATCAAGAATCCCCTCATAGCACCCGGACCAGACGATGTTGTTGTCCACCGGATCCGGAATGGCAAACCCGGATTCGCATCCCCCCACCGAGTGCCATTCCCCGATGGGAATGCTCCCCCCGGTAAGGCTGTTGCTGGGGCCCCTGTGGGAAGCCCCATCCTGCCTGTTTCCGTACACGAAGTAGGGAATCTGGTTGTCGGTATAGACATGGTACATCTGGGCAATGGGCATCCGGGGCCTGAGCCAGCTGTCTCCCCGGGTGGTCGAGATGTGAACGCCCCCGTCGTTCCCCACGATCATTCGATCGGGTTGGAGGGGATCGATCCACATGTCGTGGTTGTCGCCGCCGGCGCTCCCCCGCCGGACCGTCAGACCACCGTCCTGTGAGGTGGTATGAGAGGTCGCCAGGAAATGGACCTCGTCCGAGTCGTCGGGGGCCGCCACAACCCGAGAGTAGTAGTGGGGTCGTTGCACCAGGGTGTGATCGGGGTTGACCATTCTCCAGGAGTCACCGCCGTTGTCGGATCGCCAGAGAACGCCTTGGTGATCTTCAAGCGGAGCGAAGTCCCGGTTGGAGTTGGTCTCGATGAGGGCGTAGATCCTGTCAGAGTCATCAGGGGTCATGGCCAGGACCACCTTCCCCAGGGGTGGTCGGGGGAGGCCGTTGCCCTCCAACCGTTGCCAACTGTCCCCTCCATCCTTGGAGCGGAAGAGGCCGCTGCCAGGCCCACCGCTCTGTCGCCCCCAGGTCCAGATGACCATCTCCCACATTCCCGCGAAAAGAATGTTCGGGTTGTTGGGGTCCATGACCACATCCGAGGCACCGGCGTTTTCAGTAGAGAAGAGGACCCGCTCCCAGCTCTCTCCTCCGTCTTTGGTCCGGAATACCCCTCGCTCCTCCTGGGGCCCATAGAGAACCAGGTCTTCCCTCCGTCGGTGGTTTTGTACACACCATTCCCGACGCTGACGTTGCTCCGGATATGGGCCTCTCCGGTCCCAGCCCAGACTACGTTCGGGTTGGTTGGATCGACGGCAAGGGCACCGATGGACTGGGCTGGCTGGTCGTCGAATACAGGTTGCCAGTGCACACCTGCGTCCACGGTCTTGAATACCCCTCCTGACGCTGCCCCGATGTAGTAGACATTGGGATCCCCGGGGATGCCCACCACCGCACTCACCCGGTTCCCCACCGGACCGATATGCCTGTACTGGAGGGCTTCGAAGAAGTCCCCTCCGAGATTGCCCGCTTCCTGGCCCTGGAGTGGTGGGGCGGCCACGAGGAGTAGAACAGAGACCAACAGCCTTCGGCAGATCGACATGGTATCGCTCCTGCGGGGTGCGTCCGGAGTGTGCTGAACCCGGCTAGCCTGGGTCCATCGTCCTTGCTGGTGGAAGGTACGCGCCTCGGTCGCTGCTGGCAGCACCCACGACCCTACCGTGAACTCTCGGGGCGTCGGTGCGGAAGGCTCCGCGTGCGAAAACAGCACCTTTGACCTATGATTGCCCCGTTTCGCCCAGGCTGCTGGTGCCGCGGCGACTCCACTTCGTCCCCCGTTTTTTTTCAAGGATGGTGACCATGACGAGACTCAAGGGAGTGACACGTGTAACCGTCCTCCTGGCTTTTCTTCTTCCCATGCTGGGCGCCACAGCGAATGCCCAGCAGGCCGGCCAGGGAGATCCCGTAAACCAGACCGACGACCCAATCCTGAGGGAATTCGTATGGCGTTCCATCGGCCCGGCCAACATGTCGGGGCGGATCGACGACATCGAAGCGGTCGTCGGCAATCCGAGTACGATCTACCTGGGGTTCGCCACGGGAGGTATCTGGAAGTCCACGAACATGGGAACCACCTTCGCTCCCATCTTCGATACCTATCCGGTCTCCTCCATCGGCGACATCGCCATCGCCCCCTCGAATCCCGACATCATTTATGTGGGATCGGGAGAGTCCAACAACCGTCAGAGCACCACCCGTGGCGACGGCATGTACAAGTCCACAGACGGGGGTGAGAGCTTCGTCAAGGTGGGCCTGGAGGACACACACCACATTTCCCGGGTGGTGGTGGACCCGAATAATCCCGATGTAGCCTACGTGGCAGCCATGGGTCACCTCTGGGGCCCCAACGACGAGCGAGGACTCTTCAAGACCACCGACGGTGGCCGAACCTGGACCAACTCCAACTTCATCGACGAGAACACCGGTTTCACCGACGTAGTCATCGATCCTACCAATCCCCAGGTCCTTTACGCAGCCTCCTACCAACGGCAAAGGACGCCGTGGGGCTTTAACGGTGGAGGTCCCGGGAGCGGGGTATGGAAGACCACGGACGGCGGAAGCACCTGGAACCGCCTGACGGGAAGTGGCCTACCTGGGGGAACTCTCGGTCGCATCGGCCTGGCCATCTATGCAGCCAACCCGGACGTCGTCTATGCCCAAATCGAGGTACTCAACACCACTCGGCGTGAGCAGGGCGATGACAGCATCGACCCCACCCGGAGCGGCGTGTGGAGGTCGACAGACGGCGGCCAGAGTTGGGAGATCCGGAGCAACAACAACAGCCGCCCCATGTACTACAGCCAGATCCGGGTGGACCCGACCAACTCCGACATCGTCTACACCATGGGTGCTTCATTCTACAAATCCGTGGACGGCGGCGTGAACTTCGAGACGGTGAGGGGAATGGGCCACGGAGACCACCACGCCCTCTGGATCAATCCCGAAAACCCCGACCACCTCATGTTGGGTACCGACGGCGGGTTCAACATCAGCTGGGACCAAACAGCTAGCTGGGACTTCATCAATACCATGGCCGTGGGTCAGTTCTACGAGATTGGCGTGGATATGAGGCGGCCCTACTTCGTGTGTGGAGGCCTCCAGGACAACGGCAGTTGGTGCGGGCCCAGTGCGGTCCGGGGCAGAGATATTATCAACGACGACTGGTACCGGGTCGGCGGGGGTGATGGGTTTTATGTGCGGATCGATCCAACCGACTACAATGTGGTGTATTCAGAATCGCAGGGTGGGAGCATGTCCAGGCGTGATCTTCGGACCGGACAAGGTGGATCCATTCGGCCCTCCGCGCCTCGGGAGATGAACAACACGACCCGGCCGGGGAACGTGATTGGGGCGGAGCCGAACCAAGCTTACCGGTTCGAGTGGAACACGCCCATCGAGCTATCCCCGCACGATCCAACCACCGTGTTGGTGGCCGGAAACCGGTTCTTCAAGTCAAAGGACCAAGGGAGAACCTGGACTGCCAGTGAGGACCTGACGAAGGCCGTCGACCGGAACGAACTCTCGATCATGGGCGTGCCCGGTACCGAGTTCATGGCCTCGAAGAACGACGGTCAGTCGGGGTTCAGCTACGGCACCACCGTGGCCGAGTCACCGAGCCAGCCTGGTGTCATCTGGGTGGGTACGGACGATGGGAATGTCCAGGTCAGCCAGGACGGCGGCATGACGTTCACGGACGTCACCGGAAACATCCCCGATGCCCCCCAGGGGTACTTCAGAGTGAAGAGAGTGGAGCCTTCAAACTTCGCGCCGGGCACCTGCTATGTCGTAATGGACAATCACCGGAACGAAGACTGGAACCCCTACGTCTATGTGACCCGGGACTTCGGCCAGACCTTCACCAACATCACCAACAATCTCCCGGTGGGGCCCACCAACGTCATCACCGAAGACCCCAAGAACCCGAATCTCCTGTACCTGGGAACAGAGTTCGGATTGTTCATCTCCCTGAACGGGGGCCAGGAATGGCAACGGTTCCAGAACGGGCTACCCACGGTTCGGGTCGATGATATCCTGGTCCATCCCAGGGACAACGATCTGGTGGTCGGGACCCACGGCAGGAGCATCTGGATTATTGACGATCTCACTCCTCTTCAGCAGTTCACGCCGGAGGTGGCTGCCGGCGACGCCCACCTCTTCGAGGTAAGACCAGCCGTACAGTGGATGTCGGACATGCAGAAGAGCGTGACCGTTGGCGGTGCGAAACATTTCCGGGGGCAGAACCCGGCACAGGGAACGGCCATCAGCTACTACCTCCCAATCGAGTTGGATGATGACGTTGAGCTCACCATCACCGACCTCTCCGGGAATGAGGTTCGGACCCTCACAGGCCCCGGGGACCGGGGCATCAACCGGGTTCAGTGGAACTTGAGGCCGAACCCCCCTCCCGCAAATCCCGACCAGCCGCAGCAGCGCGGAGGGCGGACCCCGCCCCCTGTAGACCCCGGCACTTATGTGGTAAAGCTGGTGGTGGGGGGCATGGAGATGGCTCGTTCCATCCTTGTCGAGCCAGACATCTGGATGGGTGAAACACACTAACTATTGAACAGGGTCGGAGAACGGCCCGAAAAAAGGCCGGGGACCGCATCTCGTGGTCCCCGGCCTTTTTTTCACCGCCCAGGGCTTGGTCCAGGAGGGTCGCCGCCCCTACCTACCCTCGTTGGGGTTTTTCGGCCGCAGCCCCAACACCCCATTCTGAGACAGCCGCCCCTGAACGCCGAACCGCTCCAGAACAGGAACGCCCAGCTCGAAGTCGAAATAGGTCTGCTCCTGGAGTGATCGGAGGGATGATCTCCAACTCAAATAGGCATCGAGGAAATTCTCGGCCGTATCTTCTTCCCTGCGGAGGCTGAGGAGGAGGTCCAGTACGGTGATGGCGCCCGTCTGATAACGCTGGAAGCTCGTTTCAGAAACGTCCCGGGCCAGGTCCAGGTTCTCCCTCATGGCCAGGGTGCGGACCTCCCGATCCCGGACATTCAAGACCTCGTTTCGAACGTCGGACACCATCTCCAGCTCCTGCTCCTCGATGCGAAGCCTGGTCTGCTGGATTCCGATCTCGCTGGAAGCCAGGCGAGCCTTCCGCTCACCCCAGTCCCAGAGAGGGATATCGGCCGTCACGTTTACCGTGTAGCTGTTGTCAGGGTCGACCCACAGGTTCCCGAATTCTTCATCACGCCGTTCCCGACCGTAGCTCATGTTGAGGTCCAACTGGAACCCTCCCCGGCCCTTTGTGTCCTCCAGGCGGATCTCGCTGTTTCGTAGGTCGATGGCAAGGTTCCGCATCCGGGGCGTGAGATCCCTGGCATACTCCATCGCCTGATCCATGTCGATGGAAACCGGATCGAGCCGGAAGACTGGGGTCACAGCGATGGAATCCGCGTCGTTGAGGCCTAGGTCTCGCTTGACACTCGCCGACCGCAACCGGATGGAGCTTTCTGCGGACTGTACGTTCTCCAAGGCATTGGCGAGCTCCACCTGGATCTGGTCCAGGTCGATGGCTCGGGCCGAGTCCACCTGTGCGAGCTCTCCGGCGATGGCCAGAGCCCTCTCCAGGTTGGCCACCAGATCCAGACTGACGTCTCTGCTGTAGTACTCCCTGAAAAGATCGTAGTACGTCCTCGAGACTCGATTCACCATTCCCACAACGTCGTCATAGAAGTCGAGCTGGGTTTCCTCGAGCCTCATCTCCGCTTGTTCCAGATTGTTCTTCAGTTCATTCGGTTGGAAGAGAGGTTGGCGGTAGGAGATGTAGTAACGGTTGTAGTAGTCTACATCCTTATTCCCATCATCGTCGATCTGGGTGTACCGATACATCCGGTTGTTCACGGAGAGGTACCCGTTGGTCGGGTATCCCAAGAGCATCACCGGCTGAGAAACCGACAACTCTCCTTCCCAACGCCGGGTGTTCTCCTGGATGATCTCGTCTCTCTGAAGATCGGAGTTCCATTTGGGCTCGGAGGTGAGGCGGAAGGCCGGGATCGTAAGATCCATGTCCACAGAGGACCTGAGGCGGGCTTGCTCCGCATGGAGATTGTGCTGGTCCCGCTGGATGCCCAGGTTCAGTCGCCGGATCTGGTAGCTCGTGCTCAGCGTCAGGTCCACCATCCGCTCCAGGGTCAGATCGATGACCTGGGCCTGTTCCTGGGCAGCCAGTTGCCCACCCGGAAGGCCGAGGAAAGCCAACAATGCTGCCATGGCGAACCCCGATCCACTCGCCAGGGTCAGGCCGAAAACACATCGATGGCCAGAGGAAGTGGTTGACGCCGTAGATTTCCTATCCACCCTGCTCTCCCACGTCGAAGAAAAGCCGCACATAGTCCGCCGCCCTGTCATGGTAGTAGTCCCTCGATCCCGCTCTCCGGAATCCAGCCTTCCTCCCGGAGCACCTCCAGATATGGTTTGTCCAACTCGAAGTTGAAGTAGGTCTGGGTCTGGAGGCGTCGCAGTGATTCCTTCCAGTTCACGTAGGAATCGAGGAAGTTCTCGTTGGTATCCGCTTCTCGGAGGAGGCTGAGGATCAACTCCTGGGCCGTAAGCGTCCCATCCTGATATCGCTGGAAGTTCGCCTCCGAGACTTCCCGGGCCAGAACCAGGTTCTCCAGCATGGCCAGGGTCCGGCTCTCACGGTCCCGGACGTTCAAAACCTCGTTTCGCACACTGGAAACGATCCCAAGCTGAGTCTGTTCGAGAAACAAGCGGGTCTGCTCGATTCCGATCTCACTCGAGGCGATCCGGGCCTTCCGCTCCCCCCCGTCAAAGATCGGAAGATCGGCCGACACGTTGATCGTGTAGCTGTTGTCCGGGTTTTGCCAAAGGTGGTCGAAGTAATCATCCCGCCGTTCCCTCCCGTAGCTCATGTTGAGGCTAAGGCGGAATGCCCCCCGATTCTTGGTTCGTTCCAGAGAGATCTCCTGGCGCCGAAGGCCGATGGCGAATTGCCGCATGGTGGGGGTCAACTCGAGAGCGAATCGGACCGCATCATCCATGTCCACGGGAACAGGATCGAGCTGGAAGACCGGTTCGAAGGCAATGGAATCCGTGTCTTGCAGCCCCAATCCCTGCTTCACCTCAGCGAACTCGAGTCGGATGGAGCTCTCCTGGCTCTGCAACCGTTCCCGGGCGTTGGCCAGCTCCACCTGGAGTTGGTCCACCTCAATGGCGCGAGCGGAATCGGCACCTGCCAGGCTCTGGCCGATGGCCAGGGCTCTCTCGAGGTCGTCCACCAGCTCCTGCCGGACGGTCCGCATGTAGGTCTCTTCCAAAAGATCGTGGTACACCTCAGACACGCCGGCCACGATGTTCAGAATGTCCCGATTGAAATCGATCTGGGTGCTCTCCAGGGACAACTCAGCCTGTTCCAGGCTGTTCTTCAGTTCATTGGGCTGGAAGAGAGGCTGGGAGTAGGAGATGTAATAGCGGTTGTAGTAATCGGTGTCGCGTGTCCCGTCATCCCTGAACTGCGTGTACTGGTACATCCGATTGTTGATGGAGAGGTACCCGTTGGTGGGCCACCCGAAGAGAACCACCGGCTGCCGGATGGAGATCTCACCTTCCCAGCGCCGATTATGCTCCTGAACGATCTCGTCTCTCTGGAGGGCCGAGTTCCACTTGGGTTCAGAGGTCAGCCGGAAGGCGGGAGTGGTCAGCTCCAGATCCGCGGAGGACCTCAACCGGGCCCGTTGGGCCTTGAGGTTCAGCTGGTCGCGTTCCACGTCGTAGTTGAGCCGCCGGACCCGAAAGCTGTTGGCCATGGTGAGATCCACCATGTTTTCCTGGGTCAGCTGAACGATCTGAGGCTCCTCCTGGGCCGCCAGCTCCTTCCCGGAAGAGGCCGGTGAGGAGAGTGCTACCACCAGGAGAGAGTGGACCAGAACGAAAGGTAGGACTCGGGCACCTGCCGGGTAGGCCCTTTCCCCCGCGACTCGTTTTTTCCCTGAATCTGACAATGTTCCTGGCGCCATAGGCTCGGTCCCGAATCGGTTCCTGGGACGTGAATATTCCCCCACACATACATAATGCGGAAACAAGTGTTTCCAGGAAAGGCAAACCTGTAAGAGGTAGGTATGAGGTCTGTTAGAAGATGTGTTTTGCGACCCAAATCAACGGTTTCTGATGAGTACCGGCCGGAACCGCATGCTTTTGGCGTCCTCTTTTGGCCTTACTCCTCCGTCCCGTCCCAACAGTAAGTGCATACTTTTTCGGGGGGGAGGCCAATGGCCGCGATGAGGTCGTCGAGCCTCTGATATCGGAGGGTGGTGAGGCCCAGGCGGGACCGAATGCCCTCCACCATGGCGCAGTGTGGTTCCCCGTCGGGGTCGGCATATTTCGCCAGATCCTCCGGCTCTCCGCCCTCCAAGTCGTGCACGGATCGGCGCCCAGCGAGGTCCAACTCGGAGCGGGAACGGGAGAAGTTGAGGAATTTGCAGCCATAGATCAGTGGCGGGCAGGCAGGCCGCATGTGAACCTCCCGAGCACCGTAATCGAAGACCCTCCGAATGATATCCTGTAGCTGGGTGCCCCTGACAATGGAATCCTCACAGAAGAGAATTCGGTTGCCCCCAATCAACTCCTGTATGGGAATCAACTTCATTCTGGCCACGAGATCCCGGACTCGTTGATCCTGGGGCATGAAGCTGCGGGGCCAGGTAGGGGTGTATTTCACGAAAGGCCGCCTGTAGGGCACCTGGGCCTGGTTTGCATACCCGATGGCGTGACCCGTCCCCGAATCCGGCACCCCCGCCACCAGGTCTATCTCCACGTCGTCCCTCCTCGCCAAAGTCCTCCCGCACAGGTAGCGGACGGCTTCCACGTTCACCCCTTCATAGCTGGAGGCCGGGTATCCGTAGTAAACCCAAAGAAAAGCACACACCTGCATCCGGTCACCGGGGGCTTTGACCTGTTCTACACCTTCCCGACTAACCCGGACGACTTCGCCCGGCCCGAGGTAACGGGTGATTTCATAGCCGAGGTTCGGGAGGGCACAGGTCTCGAAGGTGATGGCACGGGCGCCGTCCTTCTCCCCCAGGGCCAGAGGCGTGCGTCCCAACCTGTCCCTCGCAGCATAGATCTCCTCACCGGTGAGAATCAGGATGGAGCATGATCCTTCGACCTGATCCTGGGCAAACTCGATTCCCTCCTTGAAGGTTCTACCCTGGTCGATGAGATGGGCCACCAGCTGGGTCGGGTTCACTTCGCTCCCCGTCATCTCCGAAAAATGCACACCGTGCTTGTCCAAGGCTGCCCGCACCAGGGAGTCGAGGTTGTCCACCCTCCCGACGGTTACGATGGCATAGGCCCCATGGTGGGAGTTGATCAAAAGCGGCTGGTCGTCATAGTCGCTGATCACTCCGATCCCCATGTTCCCATCCAACCGAGGAAGGTCATCCTCGAATTTGCTCCGGAACTGGGCGTTGGAAATGTCATGGATAAAACGGGTGAATCCCTCGCCGTTCTTGACAGCGAGTCCTCCCCGAACGGTTCCAAGATGGGAGTGGTAGTCGGTACCGTAAAAAAGATCGGCAACACAATCCTCTCTCGAAATCACACCGAAGACACCGCTCACGTAAGAGCTCCCGGCTCACGACCCTTGGGCTGTTCCGGCCTCAGGCTACGGTGCCCTCTCGGATGTCGCCAGGGGTAAGGGAAAAGATGTACCTTCCACGGGCTCCGGGAGGGGGC
Source organism: Gemmatimonadota bacterium (assembly GCA_039589815.1). GTDB lineage: Bacteria > Gemmatimonadota > Gemmatimonadetes > Longimicrobiales > Gaopeijiaceae > JABDNZ01. The sequence goes on from JBDHGR010000081.1 coordinate 11,134, forward strand.
CAAGGGCAGCTTCGGTGGCCCTCCCTGCCCAGGGCCTCGGGGAATTCCAGCTGACTTCGGGAGGATGAATGAGCCTTCAGATTCCACACTGCTCCCACATTTCGGTGGTTTTGGGCGGTGTCCTAGCCCTGTGCTTTATGGCTTACGCCTGCTCGGACCCAGCCTCGACTCATGTGCGGCGGGTCGCTATCGATCCGGGACATCCATCCGAGACCAGCCAGGGAGCTTCGGGTCCGGAGGGCGCTACGGAGATTCAGGTGAACTGGGATGTGGGACAAAAGCTCCGAAGCCTCCTGGAGGAGAAGGGCTACGAGGTCGTGATGACCAAGCTCGTGGAGGAAGAGGTGGTGACGAACCGGCATCGGGCAGAGATCGGCACGTTTCGAAAGGCGGACGTGATGGTTCGCCTCCACTGTGACGCCGGAAGCCACCGGGGAACGGCTACCTTCTATCCGGACCGGGAAGGATCCCGGTGGGGAGTGACCGGCCCCAGCCCTGAGGTTATCGCCGGAAGCCGAGCCTTCGCACAGGCGCTACATCCGGCCATGATCGAGGCCCTGGGGCCGGATTGGCCTGACCTGGGAATCAAGGGTGACTCCAAGACCGCGGTGGGAGCCCGACAAGGCGCCCTCACCGGCTCGATCTTCTCGGGGATCCCCGTGGTGACCATCGAGATGGTCGTCATCACTCAACCCGAGGGCGAAAAGTTCATTTCAAGCGAAGAGGGGCAGACGAGGATGGCACAGGCCATCGCTGCCGGCATCGAAGCCCATTTCAACTCTCCGGAAGAATAACTTGCCTACCCAACCCACAACGGTTGAAAAGAGTGTCCGGACCCTCCTTTCGTCTTTTTTGGTAGGGATCGTTCTGGTTCAGAGTTCCTGGTTCTTCACCGCCATGTGCCTCATGGCGGCGGCGACGTTCTGGGCAGGGATCTCAGGGAGCCGGAAGGACTGGCTCATCTGGATTGGAATGTTGGTGGGATTCACACTCTTCGCCGATCTGAGAGCGAGAATGGGTCCCACAGTGGAGGAGCATCCGCTCTTCCTCTATGTCATTCAGCTCGAAACGCTCGGAGGGCTCTTCGAGCTCCCAACCACGTGGCTTCAGGCCCACCTTCAAAACGGACCCCTGAACAAGTGGGGCCTTCTGGACGCCGTTTTGACGGCCATCTACATCTCCTTTTTCATCACACCTCAGGTCGTGGTGGTATACCTCTGGAGGAAGGGCGGGCCCTTCCCCCGGTACGTGGCAGCCGCGTGCCTCCTCTTCGCCGGTGCTCTGGTCGTCCACTTCTTCCTCCCTACAGCCCCACCCTGGATGGCCGCCGAGGAGGGCTTGATTCCTGCCATGGACCGAATCGGGATCCAGGTGCTCACGGCGACCTCGGCCACCCTCACCGAGGGAGGTTATCAGGCCTCGGCCAACGACGTGGCGGCCATGCCTTCTGTTCACCAGGGGCTCACGGTTCTGGCCATGATCGCCATGGGAAGCCACGACCCGAAGGCCCGACGGACCGCATGGATCTATTCACTCCTCATGCTTCTGGCCATCACCTACCTGGGAGAGCATTACGCGGTCGACGGCGTCGTGGGAGCCGGCATGGCCTGGGGGGCTTGGGTGCTCGTGGGCCGTTTCGAGTTGACCAGGAGCGTTCCGGGGCGTATTCACCCTACACCCATACCCCCACAACACCAGCCAGGAGACCGCCCGTGAACAAGTACGTCATGGAGTTCATCGGAACCTTCTTTCTCGTCTTCACCGTGGGCATGACTGTCATCGAACCCGGGGCCGGCGCCTTCGCACCGCTTGCGATCGGATCCGCACTGATGGTGATGGTCTACGCCGGCGGCCACATCTCGGGAGGCCACTATAACCCAGCGGTTTCCCTTTCGGTTCTGGTAAGGGGCCGGATCTCTGCCAAAGACGGTGTCACCTACATGGTCGTGCAGGTCATTGCTGGGTTGGTTGCAGCGGCCATAGTCGGGTTCATGAAGGGCGACGTTGAGGTGACCCCCATCCAGCACGATGTGGTGAGTTCCCTACTGGCCGAGTTCCTCTTCACCTTCGCCCTGTGTTTTGTGGTGTTGAACACCGCTACGGCGAAGGCTACGGAAGGGAACTCCTACTTCGGATTGGCCATCGGCATCACAGTGATGGTGGGAGCTTATGCGGTTGGTGACATCTCGGGAGGTGCTTTCAATCCAGCCGTGGCGTTCGGGGTCTCCTCCATGGGGCTTTCGGCTTTTGCCGACATCTGGATTTACCTGGTCGCATGCTTCCTGGGTGGAGCCGTGGCTGGCTGGGGTTTCCTCGCTTTGAATCCCGACGACAAATAGAGAACCGTCACCGGCCCGTCACCCGAAAAACCAGAGGCCTGGCGTGCTCCAATCCGAAGCGCCGGGCCTCTGCTTCTTGGAAGGGACCATGGGCCCGCAGGGAGTATCGGAACTCCACCTCATCATCCTGGGCTGCACGGTAGTTCGTCTCCCAGTAGTTGTTCATCAGGTAGGAATATAGGGTGGAAGAGGGCTCAGCTTCGTCCAGCCAGCCCGTCATGATGGGATCGGTCCGGATCTCCCCAAGCTGAATGAGAGGAGCATCCACCGTAGTAATGGTGACGCCCAGGTCGTCACCGGAGAGATCCACCCACCGTTGAACGCTGAAGTAGTTCTTCGACGCCCCCGGCACCTGATCGGCCTCTGGACGGAAAGCCCCGAAGGGGGCGTCGATCCAAACCTCAGGGGCTACCAGCGCGAAGGGAAAGCGGAAAAGAACGGCCTCGGGATCCAGTACCCATTCTTTCGCGATGGTGTTGACGACGTCCACCCGATCGAGGCCCTCGATCAAGACCACCTCAGAGGTTAATGGTTCCCGGAGTCCCGGGGCCGGAGCTTTGATCTCCAGAGACCAGACCAGCGGCCCCGTCTCTTTGGGCAGAACCTTAGCCGCACCTGATGTAACCACGGCTCTGGGATCTCTTCCTGGCACATAAAGGTACTGGTTCAGCCCGCCATCATTATCGGCCACGAGCTCCGTTTCCGAGGGAAGGTGGAGCAGGGACCTGATGGTGCCGGACGCAGGATCGACCCGAACGGAGTAGGCGGAAGATGCGATCACGCGCTCCCCCGGTCCAAAACCTCCGGAAGAACCTCCTACCGACACCGGATCCCCACTCCCCAGGAGGTAGGCCCTCTTGCCCCGGCTTGGAACGTCCACAGCCAAAAAGGCCAACTCCCCGGTAGTGAGTCGTTGCGAAGGAACGACGGATCCATCTGCTTCCGAGACCCGGTCCCCAGCTCTGGATACCTCAGGGGGCAGGAGCACCAGATCGGTTCGCGGCCATGAGAGGGTGTTGTAAACCTCCACCGTTCCCGCCGGACTTTCCTCCCCGGTCCCGGGGTTTCCTGCCAGGGCCTGGGCCCTGAGCCTCGCCCCCGCCTCGGAGGCAGCCTCGGCGAAAGCCTTCTT
>JBDHGR010000082.1:0-12103 GCA_039589815.1 Gemmatimonadota bacterium
ACGGCCTCCATCCGCTCCGGGTCCGTGACGAAGTAAGGAGAGAGGTACCCGCGGTCGAACTGCATGCCTTCCACGGTCTCCAGAGTGGTCTCGAGGCCCTTGGCTTCCTCAACCGTGATGACGCCGTCCTTGCCCACTTTTTCCATGGCATCGGCAATGAGGTCGCCAACCTCGGGGTCGTTATTGGCCGATATGGTTCCGACCTGAGCAATCTCTTTTTTGCCCTTGGTCTCTTTGGAAAAGCCCTTCAGCTCCTCGACCACGATGGCCACACCTTTGTCGATGCCCCGGCGGATGCCCATGGGGTTCGTACCGGCTGTGACGTTTTTCAGACCCTCGCCGAAAATGGCTTGAGCCAGAACCGTGGCCGTGGTGGTTCCGTCACCGGCCACGTCAGAAGTCTTCGTGGCGACTTCCTTCACCATCTGGGCACCCATGTTCTCGATAGGGTCTTCCAGCTCGATCTCTTTCGCCACCGAGACACCATCCTTGGTGACGGTGGGGGAACCGAACTTCCGATCCAGCACCACGTTCCGGCCCTTCGGACCGAGTGTGACCTTCACTGCTTTCGCGAGCTTGTCCACGCCCTTTTTGAGCTGAGCGCGGGCCTCGACGTCAAATGCGAGTTCCTTCGCTGCCATCTGTATCTCTCCTTACGCGTTCGTCGTTCGGTGGATCCGGATTATCTGATAATGGCCAGGATGTCCGACTCGCGGAGAATGAGGTAGTCCTCTCCGTCCACGCTGACCTCGGTCCCGCTGTACTTCCCGTACAGCACCTTCTGGCCGACAGCCACGTCCGGGGCGATCCGCTCGTTCTCGTCGGAGAGCTTTCCGGGGCCCACGGCGATTATGGTGCCCTGCATGGGCTTTTCCTTTGCCGTGTCGGGGATGTAGAGCCCTCCCCGCATCTGCTCCGTTTCTTCCAGGGCCTGCACGACGACCCGGTCCGCCAGGGGCTGGATCTTGTCCTGGGCACTTGCCATTCCAATTCCTCCGCGTTGAAAAAACCTTTGATTTCCTTGGGATTTTGTATTGTTAGCACTCAGTCAGCCGGAGTGCTAACAACGACGTTAGGAATATAGCTTGGCCTTCAAAACAGTCAATGGCAAAACGGGCCCACCAGAGCAGGCATCTTCCGGAAGCTCCACCCCCTGCCTACAATGCTCCTGACAACGCTCCTGACGCGCAGACTTCCCATGCCGGTCCGGAACCCCCGATGCCGACCCTCGAACAAGTCCTCAGGGCTACCAGCCGAACCTTCGCAATTGGGATCGAGGGTCTTCCCCGCCCCCTTCGAGACGAGATGCGTATCGCCTATCTGATCCTTCGGGTCTCCGATTACCTGGAGGACAACACCACCCTGGGTTCAGGCGAGAAATCGGCCCTTCTGGACTCGTGGGCCTCCGTTTTGGAAGGGTGCCCTCCCGCTCGGGACCTCTTGGACCATCTGGCCGGTACCGAGGACCCGTCTCCCGATGTGATGGCAGCCCACCACGTCGATGCCATCATCCATGCTTTGGAGGGTCTCCCGTCCACCGCCCAGAATCTGATTCGCTCCCATACCAGGGATTCCACCCTGGGCATGGCTCGGTGGGTCCGAAGGGGACCGGTCATTCACGATGAAGAGGACCTGGACGATTACATGCACGAGGTGGCGGGTCGGGTCGGGCACCTCATCACCGACCTCTTTTCCCTCGCCTCCCGGCGGGTGGCGGCCAACCGGGCCGAAATGATGGTCCTGGGCCGGCAGTTCGGTCTCGCGCTCCAGACGGTGAACATCGTGAGGGGGATCCCGTCGGATATCCAACGGGGATGGTTTTTTGTCCCGAAGAACCTCCTGCCGGATTCCATCGAAACGGGAGAGGACTTTCTTGCCGAGGCCAACAAGGAACTGGCGGTCCGGACTGTGGACCACCTCCTCCTGAAAGCTTCACGACACTTCCAGGCCGCGGAGAAGTACATTTCCCTCCTTCCCCGCCTCCGAGGGAAGATGAGGTACTTCTGCCTCCTGCCCTATTTCTTCGGGGTTCGTACCGTGGCGCTTTCGAGGACAAATCCGGACGTGTTGGCTTCTGAGGTGAAGTTGGACCGGGCCGAGGTGAAATCCATCGCCGCCCGGACGAAGCTGGGTAGTTGGTCCAACCGTTGGATTCACCGGTACGCCCGAGAGCTGGACCCGGGTCTGGCCTGAAGAACTCCGGAGGTGGCCTTGCGTTTGCTCTTACCTACCCTGCCGCCAAATAGTCTCCCGCGTAGTACAACCCTTTCAACGTCAGAAAGGGCTCTACCGCGGAAACGGTGCTACAGAACTGGGCCATGAGCTCCCCATAGCCGCCCGTTGCCACCACGTGAGCGCCCGGGCGCTCCCACTCCCTCTCGATCCGCCGGACCAACCCGTCGATGGCATCCACCGTTGAGAAGAAGACCCCGCTCTCCATGCAGGTCTCGGTCCGGCGGCCGATGACCTTCTCCGGTGCCCGGAACTGGACCCGGGGAAGCTTTGCGGCTCGCATGCCGAGCCATTCCAACCCCACGTGAACACCGGGGGCGATGACCCCCCCCACAAAAACACCGTCGGCCGTGATACAATCGAAGGTGGTGGCCGTCCCCAGGTCCACGACGATGGTATCCCTGTGGTATAGGGTCTTCGCCGCAAGCGTGTTCACGATCCGGTCGGCCCCCACCGTTTGGGGCTCTTCGACGTCCAACGTCACCGGCAGGTCGGCGCCAGGTTCCACGACATATACGGGACCCGAGATAAGGCCTTCCAGAGCGGTCCTCATTCGGCCGTTGATGGACGGGACCACGGATCCGAGCACGGCCCTCTCCAACATGGTGGCGTCGAACCCCTTCCGAGCCAGGAGGGAGTGTACCATATGATCGAACTCGTCGGCGGTGCGAGCCCTCCCGGTGGTGAGGCGCCAGTGCTCCCGGACATCTCCTGTCCGGGATTCCACGAGGCCCAGAACCGTCTCCGTATTCCCGATGTCCACCACTAGATGCATTCTTGTATTCCTTTGTAATGGAGACAGTTAGCTTACGTTACCTCTCAAGCACCCTCAGGGAAAGGTCGGCCGACGGGGCCGAGTGGGTAAGGGCACCCACACTGATGAGGTCGACACCCGTCTCCGCCACGGCACGTACTGAGTCCAATCTCATGTTCCCCGAGGCCTCCGCCAGGGGCCTCCCGGCGCCCAGGGCTTGGATCCGGTCCACGGCCTCCGTCATGGTATCCAGGTCCATGTTGTCCAGGAGGACACGGTCGACGCTGAGGGGAAGAAGTTGGTCCAGCTCCTCCAGGGTGTTCACCTCAACCTCCACCTTCAGGCCCAACCCGTTCTCACGGCGAATCCTCTCAACCGCTGCCTTCACCCCACCTGATGCCACCAGATGGTTGTCCTTCACCAAGACCATGTCGTGGAGTCCAACCCGGTGGTTCTCCCCTCCCCCCGCCCGGACGGCGGCTTTCTCCAGCATCCGCCATCCCGGGGTCGTCTTCCTGGTATCCAGGATCCGCGCTCCGGTGCCCGCGACGGCTTCGACGTATTCCCGGGTGAGAGTGGCGATCCCGGACAGGCGGCCCATGAAGTTCAGAGCCACCCTTTCCCCGGTGAGAATCCCTCGCAGCGGCCCCTGAACTTGGAGGACGGCCTCTCCGGATTGAACCGCGGCCCCATCATCGGCATCCACGGTCACGTCCAGCCCCGCCTCCACCCTTCGAAATACCAACGAAGCTGCCTGGGTGCCCGCTACCACCATAGGGTGTTTGGCGACGATCAACGCCGTTCCCCGGGCCTCCGGGTTCACCGTCCACTCGGTGGTCCAGTCTCCGGCACCGACGTCCTCGGCCAGGGCCAGGTCGATCAAACGGAGAAGGTTCGACTCGTCAGACATGTTGGTAACCTTCCATCCCTCACCCACTGGAGAAGAGGTAGATGAGGAAAAGACTTCCGACCAGCCAACAATAGGGGGCAAAACGGTGAAAGGACCGGCGCTTCAGCATGGCCACGAAAGTCCTTATGGCCAGAACCCCGGCAGCGGCAGCGACGAGGCCCCCAAGGACCAAGGGGCCCACGCCCAGCCCACCAGTAGCCTCTCCAAGCCCTTCCCCGCCACCCATGAGTTCAGGGAGCTGGAGCCCTGCCGCCCCCATGATCGCTGGTACCGCCATGAGGAAAGAGAACGTGGCTGCCTCCTCTGCCTCCACTCCTAACCAGAGGCCTGCAACAACCGTGGCTCCAGAGCGAGAGATTCCGGGGATGATGGCAAAAGCCTGGGCGAGTCCCATGAGAAACGCCTCCCGGACGCCGGGTTCCGCTGTCGGATTCCGGGCCATGGCACCGCGGGAGGTCCACAGGAAACCTCCGGTGATCAGGAGGGCAACGCCCGCCACCTGAGGCGCCTCGAAGAGACCTTCCAGGGTGTGCCGAGCGCCCAACCCCACCACCACCGCCGGGAGGGTAGCCAGCGCAAGGAGGCCAAGGTATCGCCAGGCCCCCGCCTCCCCCCGAACCGCGCCCACCACCAGGGCCCCTACCCTCTTCCGAAACACGAGGAGGACGGAGAGGAGGGTTGCCACGTGGACCGCTGTTTCAAAGGCCACCCCTGGGACCCGGATACCCAGAAGGGCCTGACCAATGACAAGATGCCCGGAGCTGGAGACGGGAAGGAACTCAGTGAACCCCTGAATCAGGCCCAGGATGAGGGCGTCGAGGAGGCTCATGCGTCAATCCCCATTGACCACGTCCCGGTACAGATCTTCATAGAGGGGGACGATACGGTCGCTGGAGAACCGTTCCACGGCGTCGGCACGGGCCGCAAGACTGAACCGGGTCCACTTCTCCTGATCCTTCAGAAGGGAAATCCCTGACTCCGCCATCTCCTCTACCGCTCCCAGTGGATGGAGGAAGATCCGCTCCCGGGAGTGCTCTAGGCGGAAGGGTTGGGCATAGGAGATGAAGTGGATCTCATGCCCCCTATCAGCAAGATCCAGCCCCAGTTCCGTGGCAACGGCCCCCGATCCCCCGTAGGTGGGATAACAGGTGATGCCGATTTTCATGCCGCTCCCTTCCCTTCTGCTTTCGCCCATTCGGCCAGTATCCGGTCTGCCATGGTCTTGGTCGACTCTTCCCCATCCAGGACCAGGGTTCCGGGAGGCAGTTGATGCCTGCACCAGGTCACCTGGCGTCTCGCATACTTCCTATGGGACCGGCGGATCTCTTCCACCGCCTCCTCCAACGTGAAGTTGCCCTCCAGGAAGGCGATGATCTCCCTGTACCCGGCACCCGTCATGCCTGGGTCCTGAGGCCCGTAGCCCGCCTCGAGCAGCCGCTCCACTTCAGCCACCAATCCTTCCTGAACCATGAAGCCCACCCGCTGGTTGATCCTCTCGTAAAGGCCCTCCCGGGACCGGCCAATCAGCACGACCAGGCCTTCGAGAGGGTCGTCGGCTGGGCCGCATACACTGTGCCACCAGGATAGGGGCCGCCCCGTCAGGAGGGCCATTTCCACCGTCCTGGTGGCCCTTTGGCGCCCTTCCCCTGTGACCGCCTGCCTTTCGGGGTCCAGCGTGCGGACGAAGGCTGCGAGTCTCTCCGCGGGAAGCTGGTTCAGGAAGACCCGCAGGCGCTCCAGGCGTTCCTTCTCCAGCTCGGGTTCCTCGAACATGGGCTCCGTGAGTGCCTTCAGAAAAAACCCGGTTCCCCCTACCAGGATGGGTACTCTGCCACGGCCACGAATATCCTCGATCCAACCCCTTGCATCCCGGGCGAATTGCCCGGCGGAATAACGTTCGTCGGGGTTCCGCAGGTCCAGGCCGTGATGAGGAAGGAGGGCACGTTCCTCGAGAGTCACCTTCCCGGTCCCCACGTCCATCCCGCGATAGATCTGCCGGGAATCCATGGAGATGATCTCGCTGTCGATGCGGCGCCCTATCTCCAGGGAGAGGCTTGTCTTCCCAGAAGCCGTGGGCCCGACGAGGGCAAGAAAATGCAAGAGAGGCATCAGTGCCTACCGAATTTTCGCTCCAACTCCGCCGAGCCGAGACGAACGACGGTGGGGCGTCCATGCACATCATGGTAGGGAAGCTCCGTGGCGAAGAGAGCATCGAAGAGTTCCGACATCTCCTCCTGGCTCAGGCGTTGCCCGGCTTTGACGGCCCCCTTGCACGCAAAGGTCATGGCGATCCGTTCGTGCTGGCTCTTGGCCGAGCGGACCAGATCCGACCCCTCGGTGAGTTCCTGAATCATCTCCCGGAAACACCGCTCGGCATTGAAGTACCGATGGGGGTTCGGGACGGACTGGAGAATCACCGTGTCGCCGCCAAACTCCTCTACCTCGAAACCCGCTCTCGAAAGGATTACCCTGAGGTCGAGCACCAACCTCACCTCTGCGCCAGTGAGGCGAAGGGTAAGCGGGAAGAGGAGGCGCTGGCTCTCCTGGCCCTCTCCTCCGAAGGCGCCCATGAGGCGCTGGAAGAGAACCCGCTCGTGGGCGGAGTGCTGGTCAATGATGAGAAGTCCGTCCCGAGTCTCCGCTAGGATGTAGGTGTCGTGGATCTGCCAAAGGCGAGGGCGACCTGTTTGCGCCCGCCCCATCGGGACTTCTGGCGCCCCACGCTCGACCGAATCCGGCGCCTCCTCGGGGGGTCCATCGGGTCGGGAAAGGAAGAGGGCCATCTGGTCGTCCGGCCCTGGCGGCCCCTTCCCGGCATACGGCCGCTCCACCCCTCTCCGCTTCTCACGGACCACCATGCTGGGCCGAGCCAGCTGGGAGTCCAGTGTGGCAGAACTTTCTGCGCCGGCCAGTGCTCCCCTCACCGATTCCTCCACCAGGTTTTCCACCGTGCTGCTATCCTGGAATCGGACCTCCAGCTTCGCCGGGTGAACGTTCACGTCGACGGCACCATCCCCCACACTCAGGTAAAGAAAAAGCCAGGGCCGCTGCCCGGCAGCCGTCGTGGTTCGATATCCCCGATCGGCGGCCCGCAGCAGATCCGGACTCTTGAACGGCCGTCCGTTCACAAACAGATAAGCCCTCCGGAATCCGGGTCCGGCGGCGTCGGGTCGTTGAATCAGCCCACGAAGATCGATTCCAGCCCGTTCCCCTGATGCGGCCAGAAGGGAGGAAGCCGCCTGGGCTCCCCAGAGGTCCAAAACCCTGCTTGAAACGTCATCCACGGGGCGGAGGTCCAGAAGGGCCCGGTCTCCCGACGTGAGTTTGAACCCCACTCCCGGGTTGGCCAGTGCCAGGGCCACCACGCCTTCACTGACGGTCCTGGTTTCGGCCCCGGCGGTTTTTAGAAACTTCCTTCGAGCCGGGGCATTGAAAAAGAGATTCCGCACCTCGATGGTGGTGCCGGCCCGCCTCGGGAAATCCTCCACGGAGAGGATCCTCCCCCCTTCCACTCGAAGGGCCGTTCCGGTGGAGTCCCCCCCCTCACTGGTTTCCAATGAGAGCCGCGAAACGGCGGAGATGGAGGGTAAGGCCTCCCCCCTGAACCCGAGGGTGGAAATGCCGACCAGGTCCCCCGCCTCGGCAATCTTGCTGGTGGCGTGGCGGTCCAGTGAAAGGAGGGCGTCTTCCCTTCCCATCCCGACTCCGTCATCCGAGACCCGGATCCTTTGTTTTCCGCCGGCTTCAACCAAGATCTGGATGGTACGGGCCCCGGCGTCCAGGGCGTTCTCCACCAGCTCCTTCACCACGGAGGCGGGGCGTTCCACCACTTCCCCTGCGGCGATCTGGTTTGCCACGGAATCCGGAAGGATGTGGATGCGTCTAGTCATGGTGCCAGGTTGAAGAACCGGATGGCATTCTTGGAGGTGTACGACAGCACATCCTGCAGATCCTCTCCTCGGATCGACGCAACCGACTCCGCCACCTGGGCGACAAATGCCGGCTCGTTCCTCCTCCCCCGGTACGGAACGGGTGCCAAGTATGGAGCATCCGTCTCCACCATGAGGCGGTCCCGTGGAACTCCCCGCACCAGAGCCTGCGCATCGTACTTCTTGAAGGTGATGATCCCGGTGAAGGATACCATCCAGCCCACCTCCACGGCTGTCTCAAGAAGCTCAACCCCCCCGGTGAAGCAATGCAGTACTCCCTCAACCCGCGGACCCCACTCCTTAAGGATCTGGGCCGTCAGACTGTCGGCGCTCCGAGAGTGGACCACGATGGGGAGACTCAACTCTTCAGCCAAGGCCAGATGGTCCCTGAACAGTCGTTCCTGCTTTTCACGGGGGGAGTGGTCGTAAAAAAAATCCAACCCCGTCTCCCCTACCGCCACGATCCTGGGATGGGTCCTGGCAAGCTCGCCGATGGCATCCAGGTCCCCGGCCTCCGCCCCCTCCGCCTCGTGAGGATGCACTCCGGCGGTTCCCCAGAGAGCTGGTCCCGCCTCAGCATCCCCAAAATCTTGGTCGAGAAGCTCCACAATTCGCTGGGCGTCCTGCCGGTCCGAGGCGATGGCCAGAATCTTCTCCACGCCCGCCTTCCCAGCCCTTCGGAGGACCTCCGAACGATCCTCGGCGAAACGATCGTCCGTCAGGTGGCAGTGGCTATCAACTAGCATCGGGGCTCTGGTTGGAGGTCCGCATTGGAGGCCCGCGTTGTAGACCCGCGTTGTAGAATCGGGAACGGACGGAGGGTCCCATGGCCGGCGGGCCGCCCCTTCCGTGGAAAAGGCGGCCCGCTGGTGGTCACACCGGCACGGAAGCGCTTCTCCGCTTCCTTCTAGCCTTTTCTTTCTCGCGATCTTCCCCGGTACCAAAGCGCTTCTGGATTTCCAGCAGGGCCGGAGACGCCACGAAAATGGAGGAATAGGTACCAATGAGGACTCCGAGAATCAGGACGATGGTGAAGTCCCGAATCACGATTCCCCCCAACGCCAGGAGAGCCATAAGCACCGCCAGCGTCGTGCCGGAGGTAAGGACGGTCCGGGGGAGAGTCTCGTTGATGGACCGGTTCACCAGCTCGGCCGGGTCCTCCTTCCGGCCGCCCTTTCTGCCCAGGTTCTCCCGGATCCTGTCAAAAACCACAATGGTGTCGTTCAGAGAGTACCCCACGATGGTCAACAAGGCAGCTACCGTCGGCAGAGCGATCTCCACCCTGAAGAGGGCCAGGAACCCCAAGGTCAGGAGGATGTCGTGCACGGTGGCGATGATGGCTGCAATCCCGAACCTGAGCTCGAAGCGAATGGCGATATAGATGAGGGTCAGGAAGAAGGAGAAAATGATGGCAAAGGCAGCCTTCTGCTGAAGCTCATCCCCGACTTTCGCGCTTACCAGGTCCGCCTCCAGCACTTCGAAGCTCCCACTCCCGAAGGCGCCGCCGAGCTGACCCTGGATCTCCTGTCGGACCTCGTCCACGCTCACACCCTCCGTTACGGGGGCGCGAATGGTGAAATCATTCTCTGATCCAAGCCGGGTGATCGTGGGGGCGCCGGCACCGCTCAGTGCGTCCCGAAGGTCACCGGCGGTCATGGGGATATCGAAACGAACCTGAATGAGGGACCCCCCGGTGAAATCCACTCCGTACCGCTGCCAGCTTCCGATGAGAGCCACGTTGCCCAGCATGGACACGATGGCCAGCAGGAGGAAAAGACCAGAGAAAACGTAAGCGATCTTACGCTTTTCGATAAATGAGTAGTGGGCGTCGCTGAAAATGCGCATGGAACGCTCTTAGATGCTTATGGGATCGGCGGTCTTCTTCCCGGAGAGATACAGGAGGAAGAGGGTCCGAGTCACAAAGATGGCGGAGAAAAAGGAGGCCACGATCCCGATGGATAGGGTCACGGCGAATCCTCGGACGGGCCCGGTTCCGAACTGAAAGAGAATCAGGGCCGTTATGAGCGTCGTGAGGTTGGCGTCCACGATGGCCGACAGGGCATTCCCGAATCCCTCGTCGACGGCCGTCCGGGTCGCCCTTCCCGCGAGAAGCTCCTCCCGTATCCTCTCGAAGATGAGGACGTTGGCGTCTACGGCCATGCCCACGGAAAGGATCAGGCCTGCGATTCCAGGCACGGTCAGGGTTGCGTCCATGGCCGCAAGCCCACCCATGATCATGACTACGTAGACGGTCAGAGCCCCGAGGGCGAGAAGGCCCGCCATCCGGTAGTACCCGAGCATGATGACCACCACCAGAATCAGGCCCACGATTCCAGCCAGGATTCCGCCGTCGATGGAGTCCTGTCCCAGAGAGGGACCCACCGTCCGTTCCTCAACGATGGCAAGGGGAGCGCTCAGGGCACCTGCCCGAAGTACCAGAGCCAGGTCCCGGGCTTCCTCGATGGGAGAGTTTCCTAGCTCGATTTGACCCGAGGCACCGATGCGGTCCCGAATCACGGGGGCGCTCATGACCTCGCCGTCGAGGACGATGGCAAGGAAATCACCAACGTGCTGGCTGGTGAAGTCCGCGAAGCGCCTACCACCCCGTCGGTTCAGTTGGAAGTTCACCAACGGCTGGTTGTATTGGGGGTCTCGATTGGCAACGGCGTTCTCCAGGAACTCTCCCGTGATGAACGCGTCATCTTCCAAGACATAAAGCCGACGATAGATCTGCGTCCCAGTCCCCACCAGGTCGGCGCCCCACTGGAGTCGGACCCTGTTGGGCATGGCCACGCCGACCTCTTGCAGTCCAAGGAACTCCGTGGCCATCTCCACGTCGGTCTCGGCAACCAGGTAGATCCCCTCTCCGTCCCCCTGTCTCAAGAGAGACGTGAAGGGACGAAGCTCGGCGGGTGGTGTCTGGACCTCTGCGGAGTCGGCCCGGGCCGCCTCTTCCTCGCCCGCCTGGGCGGGATCGGCTACCGCCGAGTCTGCAACCGCAGAATCCCCCGCCGTCGTATCACGAGTCGTGTCGGTCGTCTGGAAGAGGAGCTCTTCCAGTGACTGCGTCTCAGAGGGCGTTTCCGCGACCTGCCCCATTTCCCGGAGCGCGTCCTCTCCAAGGGCGGTCACGATGGCCCGGTCGATCCGGGCCAACGACGGTTGGATACTCGCCGTTGGCAGGACCAGCTTGAACTCCAGGAAGGCGTTGCGCTGGATCAGTTCCCGGGCCCGCCCTTCCTCCTGGATGCCGAGGCCGGGAAGCTCGATGACCAAACGGTCACTTCCCACCTTCTGGATCGAAGGCTCCGCCACGCCGAACTCATCGACGCGGGTACGGAGGATCCGTTCCGACCGGTCGATGTGGTCTGCTCTGGCTGAGTCGGTGAAAGTACCGTCTGGATCATCCACCTCGAGCACCAGGTGCATTCCACCCTGCAGGTCCAGGCCAAGCTTAATGGGGCGGCCGTTTCTCTGATTGTTGGAATACAGGTAGCCGATGGAAACGGCCACCACGATGAGGATCGTGATCAGTCGACCTCGAATGGTCTTGAACATGGGGCCCGAGCCGAGGGTCAGGGTCTAAAAAAAGGGGGCCCGGAGGCCTCCTCCGAAAGCCTATAAAACTGTCAAACACCTTGGTTTGTGTCAATTTGGCCAAACGGCACCCACAAGGCTCCCCCTGCCCCCGTTAGAGGCGGGATCGCCTGATGACAGCTTTGACACGTGCAAGGAACCGAGCCGCACCCGCCGATTTGGTGACGAAGTCATCGGCGCCGGCGTCCAGAAGGGCGGCCTCTTCGGCCTCCGTTCGGGAACCGGTCCGGATCAGAACCGGAAGGGCGGCCGTGTCGACGGACCCCCGAACCGAGTTCAGAAGCTGCTTTCCGTCCATGGCCGGCATGGCCAGGTCCAGGACCACCAGGGAGAAGTCCGAATCAAGCTGGAGGATCTCGATGGCCTCGTGACCGCTTTGGGCTTCTATCGTTTGGAACCCCTCTCCTTCGAGGAGGGCCTTCATCATGACCCGGGCATCCTCGTCATCGTCCACCAGAAGGACCCTCGGGGGCCCATGATCCTCTCGGGTCCGTTCACCCTCTTCCAGGGTTTGGCCAAGGACCCTCTCCACCTCCACAAGCGTGGTAGAGCCTTCCGCCACCCAGTTCAAGCCCACGGAATGCATGGTTCGCATTCCTCCCTGTTGGGCGAGCTTACCCAGAGTGATGGCACCCTTTCGAGCTTCGATTCCGGCAGCCAGCTTCTGCCCCATGATCATGA